>CAKVIS010000090.1 GCA_934754415.1 uncultured Bulleidia sp. | reverse complement strand
TGCCTTAAGACATTGGCTGGTGATAAAAGGCTTATAGCCTTAGAGCAAACCACCCGTTTCACGGGTGGTCATGATTTTGTGTGCCGGGCATGACACTAATTCAGTCAGAGATAAACTGACCACAGTTCTTTACCGCCAAGTGTAGTAAAGCACAAGCTGCTGGCAGTGTTGCCATGAGTGAAGGAAGTGGTGTTGCGATTCTTTCGAGCGTATGGATAGAAAGTAACCGCTACATGATCTGTACTTTCAAATAGAAAATCCTCTGGATTACAATCAACGTTGTAATTTCTCAGGATTTGTTAATTTACGTATATTGGAAGGTTACTCTCTGGACCATGGTAACAGTCTTTCTGGTACTTCTGTATTCAAGTTCTGCAAGTTCTTTGATAGCTCTGTTAACAGATATGTCAGGTAATCATATATCTTCAGATTATTTGCTTTAGCTGTTTCTACAATACTGTAGATTGCAGCACTGGCTTCTGCACTTGATTTTCTATCAATCATTACCCAGTTCTTTCGGCCTCATTATTGTCCATTGGCAATCTTTCATCATTCAGAAAAACTCGTAAGAACTCTTCCTGATTAAGTGCATAGGTTATTGCTTTACCGGTTGCTGATTCTTTTGTCAGTATATTTGTATCGTAAATTGTCTTTGTGGTAGATTTTTGGGATTCTTTTCTCTGCTTTTGACGCAATTGTATATGAGGAACTTTTACTCTTTCCTGCA
Organism: uncultured Bulleidia sp.; assembly: GCA_934754415.1. GTDB lineage: Bacteria > Bacillota_I > Bacilli_A > Erysipelotrichales > Erysipelotrichaceae > Bulleidia. Next base: position 1,326 of record CAKVIS010000090.1, on the reverse strand, counting down.
CTCTTTATTATTTCTGTGAATTTTCGTTTTATGTGTGCCCAACAACCAGCCACAATAAAACGATTGGGTTCATCATTGCCAGGTTTGTGATAAACCTGATATCCATCTGTTATCAATGTCCCAGAATGGTCTTTCAGAAACGCTGTGCATTTTCTGCCCCACGTGTATGAGAGTAATCATATAGGACTATCTTAGACAAACCTACTTCTTTACCACCGCAGTACACCCACATATAGTATTTACTGCCTGCACTCCGACCATCTTTACTTACTTCAAATGGAGTTTCGTCTGCGTGAAGGATTGTCTGCTTCATCATTTGTTCTTTCATTGCCTATAGAAGTATTTCAGGTATTTGCCATAAAAACGGATGATCCAGGATGCCATTGTCCTTCTGCTGACATTGACATCATTTGCTTTGTACATCTGTTCCTGTCTGTACAATGGCATGGCATTCAAATATTTCGCTGTCATAATACTGGATAGTGGAATAGAACATCCTGTGTTTTTGTTAGCTATAACTGATATACTCTGAATCTTGAATAACTGAGTATCAGCACAAATATATTTATAACGATCACTTCACCTGTACAGAGCAGAAAAGAAATAGATTCTTCCCAGTAAAGCTGTGCCTGTTCACCCATTCCTGTTTCATAGCGTGAAATAGTCGGACCTCCAGAATGTTTATGTCTTACAGAATGGAAATAATCATCAAATTCTTTATGCTTGGAAAGATACCTTCTAAAACTAGATTCAGCACATTCAAAGCCATACATATCTTTCATATATCTGTAAAGCCTACTCTTATAACTGAATGTCTTTGATTTGTTATTTAGGAAATTTCGAATCCCAGGCTCATATTGATCAAGATAAGAAGATTTGTGTCTTGTCTTTGACTTTTGAAATCCATGTATCTATTTAGTGACAGTTCTTCTGTCTACACCAAGCTTTCTATCTAAAGCACTTCAGTTTATTTTCATACATAATCGTTTCTCTAAAGAAGTTAACTTTCTTAAATCTAATAGGAAATTTATATTTAAATCAGATATGACTGTCTCTGTATCTATAATCATGTCATTACCTCCGTAATGATATTCATTAAACTTACAGATTACGCATTTTTATGTGATTACTCATGTACATAGTTATATTAGCAAGAGTACAAAAGAAATGGCATTAGCTATTTAATTTCATATTGGAGTAAATTTTATTAGGTCACAATGAAAAAGAACGATAAATAAAGGGGGAAAACGATAAGACAGGAAGGAGGGGAGTCAAAACTAAGGAAAGAGAAAAGGGAAAGAGAAAAAAGATGAAACCGCTAACATA
>CAKVIS010000089.1 GCA_934754415.1 uncultured Bulleidia sp. | reverse complement strand
TTTTCCACATAAAAATAACCTCCGCAAGAGGTATCAGAACTGTCAACGTTCTGTACTACTTACGGAGATCATTTTAATTTCAGGTGTTCTTTCCAAAAGACACCTTTTTATTTTAAAGATAAAAGAAAAGGATTCCGGAATCTCTTAAGGAGAAACCAAAATTCCTTTCAGTTACAGTTCATTTTTAATCAGAAGATTAACCTAATGGTAATATTTCTACAGCGTGACAGATAATAGAACCTTCTCTGATTTCGTTTTCTTCGCTGAGTTTGTTGATGATGTCTTCATCTTCAACCATTTCAAACTTGATACGTGCACCAACGTTACGTTCCATCTTGTCTTCAGCTTTTGGATTGTACTGATATAAAGATAATACACCTACTTTGTTTTCCTGCAGGTTTAACTTTGTTTGGTTGTCAGCCAAACCAAATACAAAGTATCTTTCTCCATCCAGTTCCATTGGCATACCAGGCATAAATACTGCCAGGTTAGGTGATCCATCAGGATTTACTGTAGCAATGGTTGGGGCTGCCTGGTAAGTAGCCATAACCTGCCATAGTGCATCATCTGTTAATGCACTGTCCTGGTAGAAATACTTACCCTGAGATGCACTTGTAAATGTGTCCGCAACAGCTGGTTCACTGGACTCAGCAGGCTTTGCTGTTTCTTTAACATTTGCGTTGTTAGCACAACCAACAAGCATCAAACTTAATACTACTGCGCTTAATTTTTTCATGTTTTTTACTCCCTCTTAAATACGTGAAAGCCCTTTCACGAGGGGCAGTATACACTATTTATCAATGTTTGTACACACCATTTCCGGTTTTTATCAGAGTTTTCATCAGTCAAAAACACAAAAATGGTTATTGACAGCAAAAACAATGTAAAAATTCAGGTTTTAACGCAGTTTTTAAGAAATATCAAAGACTATATGCTCTGATATTTGCCATTATTCTTTTAAAAACTCCTCCTGCAGACTTTCATCGATACGCATGGAAGATACCAGACTTTCTCCATAATACAGTGTATCTCTTCCACCTTTTACGCTCACTTTATACAGCATTCCATTTAAGACAATACATGCCTGGTAAAAGGAACCTGCTGCATAGATAGCATTTTCTGTATATCCTCCATCTGTTGCCTGAATAAAGAATTCTGTTTCGGATGGTAAAGTTCCATTTGTTCCTGTAACGTTACATAGCATACTGGAATAGGTATCCTGAAATTCCTGGATAATTTCCTGTATATTGCTTCCATAACGCCATACACCTATTTCCATCATATCTTCAATACTTCTGTATGATTTGGCAGATATCTGCTGTGTTCCATCCTTCAGTACTGTTACTCCAATATCCTCATCTCTATGATACAGTTCAACACCATACGGAAGTCTGTATGTCAGTTCTCCTATATGCTGTATACCTGAAACTGGTTTACCTGAACCCTTTTTAGCTCGCAATTGTGTATATCCAAATACCAGACCCAAGCCAATACATATACAAACTACAGCCACAACTATGCGTGATAACCTTTTTTGAACAATTAGCAGATGTTCATTTACTCTGGATAGCTGATCAACAATCACTTCATTTTCAAGAATTCTCTGTGCATTGCCATCTATCAGTTCTGCCACAGAAACATCAAATATAACAGATAGTTGCTTTAACAGATTGGCATCGGGAACAGACTGCCCTGTTTCCCACTTGGAGATTGTCTGACGTGTCACATGCAGTTTGCCGGCTAGTTCTTCCTGAGAGTAGCCTGAATTCTTCCTTATAATTTTTATATTTTCACTGAGCATGAAGTGTCACCTCTTTCTATACTCATTGTATAAAACCATGCCAATCTTACCAGCAACGAATATTAACATGGCACTGTTTAGCAAAGATTATTCACAATTTTATTGATATACTTTAACAAGAGCAGGAGAAACTATGAGCAAGTATAAAGCAATTATTTATGACATTTGACGGAACTATTCTCAACACACTGAATGTCAACTACCCACCGTCCAAGGACGGATGGGCTTGTAACTGGCTCCTCCAGTACAAACGTAATCTGTTTTGCAGA
>CAKVIS010000088.1 GCA_934754415.1 uncultured Bulleidia sp. | reverse complement strand
TAAGGAAGTGCTTTCCAGATGCATTCCAAAAAGATCCGGATTTCAATGAGTATCAAATCATCAAACATCCAGATCTTATATTAGCACAATCAGGTAATTTCCAAGCGTAAGCAAGGAAATAGCGGTATCGTGGACATGCCATAGGTTAAATTAAGTCATTATGATTAGTTTAGCTTAGAAGCTCCATCTTCAAACATGATGTATTACATCTGTTAAGGTGGGGAGGTTCACTACATTACTCAAAATGACATTTTATGTTACATAGTTCGTTGTATACTGAAAACAGAAAACTATAAAGGAGTAATATAACATGCATGAATGGTGGAAAGAGGAAGTGGTCTATCAGATCTATCCTCGCAGTTTCAGTGACAGCAATCACGACAGTATAGGAGATATCCCCGGTATCATTTCCAGGCTGGATTATTTACAGCAATTAGGTATCACAAGTATATGGGTATGTCCTGTCTATGCTTCTCCACAGGCAGATAATGGCTATGATATCTCTGATTATTACGCTATTGAACCTGCTTATGGAACTTTAAAAGATGTGGAAACTTTGATTGAAGAAGGTAAAAAAAGAGGTATTAAGCTGATTATGGACCTGGTCATCAATCACACTTCTGATGAACATGAATGGTTTCAACAGGCTTTAAAAGATCCTCATAGCAAGTACAGAAAATATTACATTTTCAAAGAAGGAAAGAATGGATGTCCTCCGAATAACTGGAGATCTGTATTTGGAGGCTCTGTATGGGAAAAAGTACCTGATGAAGAAAATATGTACTACTTCCATGCTTTTGCAAAAAAACAGCCTGATTTAAACTGGGAAAACGAAGAAATGCGCGAAGACATCTACAAAATGATTAACTGGTGGCTTGATAAGGGTATTGCCGGGTTCAGGGTAGATGCCATTAATTTCATTAAAAAAGACCAGACGTGGAAAGATGGAGAACCTGATGGTGCAGATGGCCTGAGCAGTTGTATGCACTTCTGCAGAAATGCCCGTGGTATTGACGTGTTCTTCAAAGAGTTAAGAGAAAGAACGTTTGATACACACAGATGTATGACTGTAGCAGAAGCAGTAGATGTCCCGTATACACAATTAGATATGTTCATCGGTGACAAAGGCTGTTTCAACATGCTGTTTGATTTCAATTACTGCAATATTGATATCTCGCCGACAGAAGAATGGTTTCCTGAGCAGAACTGGACAATCAGAGAGTATAAAGAAAAGATGTTTGAAGGAATGTCAGAAATTAATAAGACAGGATGGTGTGGCACATTCCTTGAAAACCATGATATGCCTCGAGTTACTTCCCGACTGATAAAAAACAAAGAAGAAAGAACTCCTGTAGCTGCCAAATGTCTTGGTATGCTGTATATGTTTATGAAAGGTACGCCTTTTATCTATGAAGGGCAGGAATTAGGCTGTTTAAATAACGAAAGAGCCTCGCTTGAACAGTTTGACGATATCTCCAGTAAAAACCAGTATACACGTGCTTTACAGGAAGGATACACAGCGCAACAGGCTATGTCCTTTTTAAACAGAAGAAGCAGAGATAATACACGTTCTCCTATGGCATGGGATACAAGCACTTATGCAGGTTTCTCTGATGTAAAACCATGGCTGGAATGCAATGAGCACAGTTCTGTAATCAATGTGTCAAATGAGATAAATGACCCTGCATCAGTTTTAAGCTTCTATAAGAAGCTGATCCAATTCAGACAGGAACATATAGACCTGTTTGTGGAAGGCGATTTTATCGCTTTAGATACCGAAGACAATGTCATTGCCTATCAAAGAAAACTAAAGGATGCAACTTTCACCATTATCTGCAATATGCAGGGCAATGAAACAGCATTCTCTTTTGATTCCAGTACCTGTGTTTTAAGCAATGCTGAAATCCAAAAAAATACACTGTCTGGATGGCAGTGCATTCTACTGAAAGGATAACAGGAAGTTCTGATAACAGAGCTTCTTTTTTAATTAAAAAGGTAAGCGTCAAATATAACCCGTCTTTAAAAGATATCTCTGATACTGGATAATACATTCAGTAAAGGAGATATCTTTTTATGAAACAAGAAACCTATGACAAATGGAAAAGTATTATTG
>CAKVIS010000087.1 GCA_934754415.1 uncultured Bulleidia sp. | reverse complement strand
CTGAAGATTATAGATGCCAGCAGGAAGTTTTCATGATTTCTGAGTGAATCTATCAACAGGAATTGGGATTGAGCCATAAAAATCATAAATACGATGATGATCTATCACTTCCTTTACTTCTGCTTTTTCCACAGAAGGTACAGACTGCGAAAACTCATTATGATCCACAAGAATCAAAGACTTATTTTTATAGACCATCGCATGATCTTTTAAAATAAATCCCGTCAGAACATGAGAACTGTTCAGCACAGGATAGGCACGATATCTTTTCCTGCTCATTCTTTTTGCCACATCCTCAAGAAAATCTTCTTCATAAAAGCACATAACATTTGTTCTCATCAGATACCGTATTTCCGGAGAAAAAAACAGGTAACGCGAAGTATTCATCGCACCAATACCGCTTAATATGATCGGACAATGATATTGTGCAGCCACATCCTTAACACTTTCATCCACACTCTCTGCCCACACCACAATTAACATGCCCGCACCTTTTTCAATCAGTGCTTTCTGCGCATCTGAATCATCTCCTACAATGACAATACGGTTGGTCACCTCATAATTGGATATATGATGCTGAGATAAAGCTATAATACTGACCTGTCCGCTTAAATGCATATGTTCATCTGAGTAAACAATTCTTCCATCTATAGTTTTACATACATTTTCCAGCGATACTTTCTTTAACAGATCAATACCAAACGCAGTATCTCCAAGTCCTACATCCGCAAGATCGTTCCGAGTAATAATTCCAAGCACATGTGAACCCTCATCCACGACACACACAAATGGTTGTCCATGTATTTTCATCAGCTGTAATGTTTCAAAGATAGTCGTATCAGGACTGACACACACAGGCATTTTCAAGGTAATATCCTGTAATCTGACTCTTGCATCGTCAATAAGTTCCGGTTCTTCAAATTCAAAACGACGCAATAAATATTTTGTCTCACTGTTACATTCCGATAATCGACATGCCACAGCAGAAAAGCCAAGTTCATTTTTCAGATGTGCATACGCAATAGAAGACACAATAGAATCCGTATCCGGATGTCTGTGCCCGCAAATATACATTGTGTCCATGAAATATCTCCCTTATATGACAGTAAAAAACACGTTTCAGTTATCTATCTGCATTATAGCCCGAATATTCCTTCTTTGCCAAAAAACCAGAAAACCCGGAAGGCTTCTTCCGGGTAACATGCATAGTTGCTTTGTTCATGAAAAGACAGTGAAATATGTAATACTCCTGTTTCTTAGAACCAGAAATTGCAGTTACAACGCTGTATACACGCTGCTTACAGTTTGATCCCTTCTTTGATAGAAAGTATCTCTTCTTCTGTAAATCCTGTAAGTTCTTTAATCATATCCAGAGTATATACAGGATTAGCAAGCATCTTACGGCATGTCTGTTCTGCTTTCTGTTTCTGACCTTGTTCAAGACCTTGTGCAATGCCTTGTTCCAGTCCTGCTTCATATCCATCCTCTGTGAATCTTTTCTCCCACTTCTTCTGATCAAATTCTGTTTCAAGCATGCCAACCACTTCCTTTCTATGTACCATTATTTTATCATAGATTTCATACTCCTGTGGCATACTGTCCAGTATCTCTTTGGCTGCCTGCTCTGCACTTTCTCCATTCCGTATCTTTTCGCGCATTCCTTCTACCATCCAGCAATATTCTCTTAATGGCTGACACATCTTCAAAAACCTTGCATTATGTCCTTTATTGATATTGATGATTTCCACACCTGACTGGAGCTTTGCACTTCTCTTCAGAAAGCTTTTATGCACTGGTGTTCTTCTTCCCTTCTTCCTGTTTACTTCCATTGTGATAAGCTCTCTGTCTGGTCTGTCCTCCAGTCCGTTATAAAACACAACACTGTAGACATCTGGCAGTATTATTGCTTTTCTTGCGTATATATCCAGATTATGTTCTTGTATATACTGCATTAACAGTTTTGATCCATACTCCAGACATCTGTATGGAAGGTTGAAACTGAAAGTAGACTGATGTTCAAACACAAACATGGAACCATGAATACAGAAAGACACATCATTCTTCATATTGATGTAGAGTACATCTTCCAGTGTAGTAATCTCTATCTCCTCTGGATCGTTATACTCCATACCCATTAATGCATTGATTAATGGCAATGCAAATGCAGGGTCCTGGAAAATGAACTTGAA
>CAKVIS010000086.1 GCA_934754415.1 uncultured Bulleidia sp. | reverse complement strand
GATACTGGTGCTCGCTACAGCTTACCAGGTCAGGAGTTCCACCTGACTAATTATTGTGCACCGAACCGGCGCACCATGCCGATATTATAGCACATATGTATGCAAAATAAAATCAAAATATGCTATATTATAAGCATGAACAGGAGACTACATATGAAACGACATATTGACAAGATTAAAGATGCACATTACGAACGAGGATACGTATATAACACGAACTACCATATCATCTGGGTTACAAAATACCGTAACCAGTGTTTCACGACACCAGAGCTTGTCGAAGAAATGAAAGCAATTCTTTCAAAAGTGGCAAAACTGGCAGACATTCAAATACAAGAAATGGAAGTCATGCCAGAGCATATTCATATACTGTGCAGTTTCAAGCCAAAGTACAGCGTGACAGACGTCGTTAAGAATCTGAAAGGCAGCAGTGCCAGATTATTCCTAGGAAATCATTCAGAAATCAGAAACGATAAATTCTGGGGCAATAAGCTATGGTCGCCAAATTACTACGTAGGGACCGTAGGTAACATGAGTAAAGAAACCGTAAGGCAGTATATACTCAATCAGTATGATGGCAAGAAATAGTGCCGATTCCGCACGCGGATGAATCCACAGGATACCTCGGCACTTTTTTCATTGTATGTAATAGTTTTATAGCCTAGAGGATTATAATGTATGTACTCCGTGCTTTAGTACATAGCAGAAGAAAGGCAGGTAATCTATATGAAATTAAGAATATGGGCTGGCAGAATCATTCCTATGGTAATAGTGGTAATTGGTGAAGTATACTTATATACTTTGTTATTTAAATGGATGACATCTTCCTTTGTTTTCATTGAAATAGGATTACATATTTTATCCATCCTGATCGTATTGAACATCCTTCGTACAAGCAGGCATTTATCCTCTGATCTGATGTGGATTATCCTGATCATGTTATTTCCGGTATTTGGAACCTTTGTATATGTCCTGATGACTTTAAGTCTGCTCTTTGGGAAAACTTTCCGTAATATCATCAAAGAACAGCATAAAGCCAGTAAATATTATCTTCAGGACAATGAGGTGATTGAAGAAATACGTAAAATGAATCCAGATTATGTTTCTCAGCTGGCCTTTTTACATCATGAAGGATATCCCTTCTACAGAAATACAGGCTTCTCCTACCATGCCCCATGTGAAAATGGTTTTGATAAGATGTTAGCGGAATTACGCAAAGCAGAAAAATACATTTTCATGGAATACTTCATTGTAGAAGAAGGTGAAATGTGGAATTCCATCCTTTCCATACTGGAAGAAAAAGTACAACAGGGAGTAGAAGTAAGAGTTATGTACGATGATATGGGCTCTTTACATACCCTGCCGGCTTCTTATACAAAACAACTGGAGAAAAAAGGTATCAAAGCCGTATCTTTTAACCGTATCTCTCCAATCATCAACACCATCATGAACCACAGAGATCATAGAAAAATTCTCGTGATAGATGGTAAGGTTGCTTTCACTGGTGGTGCTAATCTTGCGGATGAGTACATTAACAGAAAAGTAAAACATGGTCACTGGATGGATAACATTGTCTGTATCAAAGGAAAAGCTGCCTCTTCCTTGCTGGTTATGTTTCTGACAAACTGGAATGCCTTAAGACATGAAGATGAAGACTATACAGTTTTTAATAATACTGACCCTGTAGATGAATCTGTCTTCGACGGGTATATTGCCCCCTATGCAGAAACACCTCTGGATGAAGAACTGACAGGACAGTCTGTCTATGAAGATATCCTGAACAGTGCCAACAGATATGTCTATATCATGACCCCCTATCTCATCATAGATTCAGAAATGATTAACACCCTCATACATACCGCTAAAAAAGGTGTGGATGTACGTATTATCATGCCTGGAATTGCCGATAAGAAACTCATTCATGACATTGGTTCCTCCTATTATGAACAGCTCATAAAAGGTGGAGTAAAAATCTATGAATACATTCCAGGTTTTGTACATTCCAAAGTCTTTATTTCCGATGATACCATTGCTACAGTGGGCACAATCAATCTGGATTACCGTTCTTTATATCTGCATTTTGAAAATGGTATCCTGCTGTATACATCCAGATCTATTCAGGATATAAAACAGAACTTTTTAGACACGTTATCCAGATGTAAGCAGATTCAATCAGAAGATACACATGTTCCGGTTCTAAAGAGTTTATTCCTGAGTGTCATCCGCATCTTTTCCCCTATGCTTTAAATCATGACCACCCGTGAAACGGGTGGTTTGCTCTAAGGCTATAAGCCTTTTATCACCAGCCAATGTCTTAAGG
>CAKVIS010000085.1 GCA_934754415.1 uncultured Bulleidia sp. | reverse complement strand
GTGATGAAGCACCTCTGTTAATTTTTTAATCTCTGAAACTGTCAGCCTATTGTACTTGACAAGGAGATCACTTTATTCTGATAAGCTTCTTTTGTTATCTTTTTTTACGCTTTTTAGAATGTATCAGCTGATCTCTTAAACGCAATAAGGTGTTTGTCTGCAGGTAGGTTTCCTGGGCGATACTTTTTAAAGCAGGGTACTCTTTGGAAAGGGTTCTTAAAAGATCTCCCTGTTCTGTTTCACTGCCTGCCATCAGTTTGAGAATGCGTTTTTTACCGAATACTTTCATCAAGAGTAATACGAAGGCACTTTCACTTTTTCCGATTTTTGTAGTTAACCCACTTGTCTTTTCCAGTACTGCAAGAGCTTTTTCTTTTTGCTGAGCAATCTTTAAGAAAGCATCGTGGAAGGTGACATCTTTTTCAAAAGCCTTGGCCAGTGATGTATAGGTGTGTTGTGCAGAGCCTGCATATTTCTGTGTCTGCTGAAATAATTTCTTCTGTTTACTGTTCATCGTATAACCTCTTTAATAATCCGTATATTGCCTGCTCAAAGTTGACACCATAGATGTTGTGATCTGGTTCAAGCAATGTTTTATGAATGCTGTCTTTGACAAAATCACTTGCCAGGGCAATACTTTCCTGCACTGTTTTGCCATTGAGTAAAGCACCGCACAGTGTGCTTGCCCAGATGTCTCCAGTACCATGGAAATGCTGGGCTTCTTCTTCAATGAAGTATTTAAAATACATATCCTGCTTTGCGTCATATCCATAAGCTCCAAGCATACCTTTTTCCAAAGATACACCTGTCAGGATGGCGGTATTACAGCCAAAGTCTGTCAGTCTTTTCAAGATATCCTGAATATAGGATTCTGTATACTGTGTGGTATAGGGAATGTTCAGAAGAAAAGAGGCTTCTGTCAGGTTAGGACAGATAATGTCTGCAGAAGCACATAGTTTTGCCATGGCTCTTGCAAAATCCATAGTAAAGCCTGCATACAGTTTTCCATTATCCGCCATACATGGGTCTACTACTTTTAAGGTATCTTTACCAAAAGTGTCCAGTACCTGTTTTGCCAGCTGTAACTGTTCAAAAGAACCTAAATACCCTGTATAGACACCCTGAAACTGAAAACCTTCTTTTTTCCAGTGATCAATAATGGGCTGAACTTCATTGGTCAGGTCATGGAAGGTAAAGTCTTTAAACATAGTATGTGTGGAAAGTACTGCCGTAGGAATGACAGCTGTTTCTATACCCATAGCAGATAATATTGGTAAGGCAACCGTCAGTGAGCACTTTCCAACGCAGGAAATATCCTGCATAGTCACGATTTTTTTCATAAAGGGAACACCTCATTTGTAAGTATACTCATAGATTGTATTATAATACATATATGCATGAAATCACTTTAAGAATATTGGGCAAAAAAGAAATAGCAGAGGTGCTTCCTGGTACATGGGGAGTTGTTGCAGGAAACTCTCTGGAAGAAAAAGGAACAAAATTGCTGGGGATATATGTGTCTGTTACCTGTGCTGGCTATATAGAAGTCAGAAAAGAAAATAAGGACAAAGAGTATTCCATCGGATATAGAATCTTTCCGTCTTTTCAGGGGAATCATTATGCCATGAAAGCTGTATATGCTTTCTGCAACGACTATCCGTATGCAAAGCTTTATGCACAGGTACAGATTACCAATGAAAAATCTGTGCATATTCTTACGCATAATGGATTTGAAATCGTCAAAAAAGAACAGGATGTGCTGTATCTTGAAAAAACAAAACAGCAGTGTGTTTCTGAAACGTTTGAATCTGTACCACATAAACAATGGATCATATTTGCAGGAGGCTGTTTCTGGGGAGTAGAACATGTGTTCCAGACTCTTTATGGAGTAAAGGAAACCATCTGTGGTTACGCCAATGGGGAAGGTACATACGTGAATTATGCAAGTGTATGTACAGGAGAAGGCAATTACAAGGAAGCTGTAGCTGTTGCCTATGATGAAAATCTGGTTTCTCTTACTGTATTACTGGATGTGTTTTTTCATAAATAAAATCCTTTCGTTTGTTATAGGCGGAAACCCACTACCTTCAGGTGGTGGGAGGAGCCTTGTAAATCTTTAATCATTAACCCTGGCTCTCAATATATTTTTGATATCTATGAAAGGAGTACATCTATGGAACAGATGACTGTTACAGCTAAAATTCAAATAGTCGCAACTGAAACAGATAAAGTTTTGCTTGATGAAACTATGTCTGTTTATCGTAATGCCTGCAATTATGTTTCAGACTATGTATTCCGTACTCACGACTTAAAGCAGTTTTCACTTAATAAGGTTTTGTATTCTACTCTGAGAGAAAAGTTTGGTCTTAAATCACAAATGGCTCAGTCTGTTT
>CAKVIS010000084.1 GCA_934754415.1 uncultured Bulleidia sp. | reverse complement strand
TTTAAACTGTTATGGTTCATACTTAAAACCTCCTACACTATATGTATTTGTAAAAAAAGATTAAAATTTCGAAGAAAATTAAAAAAGTTGCCACAAATTTTATAAAGCTTTGAAAAAATGGTGAAAAGTATTTGAATTGAGGTATATTCCCATGAAATCAAATGAACCATTATGTATAAAAACGGGCTTACCCTTCTCATGAAAGGTAAGCCATTTTTAATGAACCTGCTTCTGTTTTTCTCTCTGTACAAGAATCAAAAATGTCATTAATCTCGACATTTCTATAGGTTTGGCAATATGGTAGTTCATACCACTCTCTTTACATTTCTGAATGTCTTCAGCATAGGCATCTGCTGTCATAGCCGCAATCGGAATACTGTTACCAGATTCTCTGATTTTCTTTGTAGCTTCAAGCCCATTCATAACCGGCATCTGTACATCCATAAGTATGGCATCATAGGTATGTGGCTTATTCAAAACATCCAGACACTGTTTACCATTTTCACATCTGTCACTGCTGACACCTGCTTCATTCAACAAAGCATGCACTATTTCCCAGTTAAGATTATTATCTTCACACACCAGTACATGTAGCCCTGTCACATCCAGAACTGCAAGACTGCCTGTAGTTTCATCTGAGGCTGTGGCAGAATCTACAATCGGAAGATCCAGAGTCACTGTAAATACCGTACCTTTTCCTGCTTCGCTTTCACATTCTATGGTACCTTGAAATAAATCTACCATCTGTTTAACTATGGAAAGACCAAGACCTGTACCCTGTGTTTTATTGATCTGTGTTTTTACTTCTCTTGTAAAGGAATCATACATGTGTTTCTGGAATTCTTCATCCATCCCTATGCCATTATCCTGTATTCTGAATACTGTACGTACATTACCTAAAACAGTACTCTTTTCTTCTTTCAAAGACACATCAATATTTCCACCGACTTCAGTATATTTGACAGCATTGGATAAAAGATTGGTATAAATCTGATTTAAACGTATCCTGTCTGCCAGTACAAATCTGTATGGTAAAGGAGTATAGACACAGGTAAAATGCATATCTTTTCTCTGCATCGGTATCTGCATCATACCTACTAGTTCTTTCATCAGTTCCTGTAAGTCTACTTCTTCTTTACTTAAAACCAGCTTTCCACTTTCAATCTTGGAAACATCCAGAATATCATTCACAAGTGTCAATAACTGCTTTCCTGCCTGTGTAGCTTTATTCAGACAATCACCAGCCACCTCAGGTTTATCCAGATTGTTTTTAGCTATCTGGATAAATCCCATAACTGCATTCATTGGTGTACGTAAATCATGAGACATGGAGGATAAGAAATTGCTCTTGGCAAGACTTGCCTGTTGTGCAAGATCTCTGGATACCTTTAATCTGGTGTTCAGCATTTTCATATACATGCCATCCAGAATCATCAATACACTCAAGCAAAAACACACAAACAGTACCATAGGCATACCTGTGTCTTCTATTTCCATATCCTTCACTGGTATCACACCCACAATATCTAAAGGAGATTCATTACCAAAAGAAGAATAATACCAGTAGCAATCTTCTCCTTTATAATTCTTATACTGAAGTAAATCAGAATCTGTCGTATGAATATGCAGCTGCAAGGCTCCTTTTTGCTTATTTTCTTCAGAGAAATTATAGGTTTCTATACAGTCTATAAAATCATCCCCTGTCATAGATTCTGACTGAATAACATAATCGCCCTGATTAGTCATAATGCCCATTTCTCCATTTGTATATTCTGCAGGAAATACCCAGGAGTTTCTTAAATCACTGACAGTCATCACTCTTAACAATAAGTAATCTTTATCCACAAGATGTACAGGTACTCCCACGCTGACAACTGTCTTGCCAGTTTCAGAAGCAATGTATCGGCCCAGGACATTAAAAGAGGAATTTTCTTCATCAAACATTTCTCTCATAGACTCCTGCATATACAAAGAAAACTCATCACTCTTATTCAGATATCTCTGATATGTGGTAATCACATCATCACCAGGTTCATAATAACTGGAATACGCTATAAAGGTATCCATATCCACAATATGCCCTATACGATTCTCATTGGTATTAATTGTACGTAGAAATTGCAAAGCCTCTTCCAGAGTCATATGTTCTTCATTAATATAATGACCCCAGTTTTCTACATATCCCTTTTCACTGTCCAGATAATTCTGTGATACTTTTTTAAAAGACTCCACTGTATTTTCAAACTCAGAAATCTTTACTTCCATCTGTATTTTCTGAATTCTCTGAGAATAGCATAAAGACCCCAGAACAATGCCTAGTATTAAAAGAATATTTACAAGGATTAATCCCGTTGTGCTTTTAAAATGGTTGTGTTTCACAATGTTTACTCCAAATGTTATCTATACCTTAACACGTTTCTAACATTTCCGCACAGAAAAAGTAGTACATTACTGCACTACTTACAAGAATTACTATTGTTTAAGTATTGCGCCATATATTGGGCAAAACTTCTCGGTACTGTTGAATTTTATTTTGGTTCAGTCCTAAAACCTGTTGATAGATTCACTCAGAGATTATGAAAACTTCTTGCTGGCATCTATAATCTTCAGG
>CAKVIS010000083.1 GCA_934754415.1 uncultured Bulleidia sp. | reverse complement strand
TCTGCAAAACAGATTACGTTTGTACTGGAGGAGCCAGTTACAAGCCCATCCGTCCTTGGACGGTGGGTAGTTGACATAAATATTCTATTGTTTGGTGAATAAATCGAAAGTTGCAAAGGAGGCATTGTCATAGGTTTGTTTGATAAGTTAAAAGGAAAAATAGAAATAGCAGATTGGTGCAACGCATATATTGCTACCTCTAAATTCTACAGGAACCCAGATGATCTGACTTTTGCGCAATTGCATTGACAGAGGGGACAGAAACGGGGTTTCTGAAACACCGCAGAATGAATATAGAGTAGACGGTAAAGTTGTGTCTGAATGGAGATTAGTACTTGTTAGATGTTTCTGGTGGGAAACTCCAAGTGCTTTAGCCTTGGGTGGTTCACTTTAAGGACGTCATTAAGTGAATTGGAAAGCTTAAGGGGATGAACATTTTATACAATTCCAGTTTATTGGGGAAATAACATTAATTCATACGTAAAGATGCAACAGGATGCACTGAATCGCAGTAAAGTATTTTAATGAAAGGAGAATGAGTACACATGAAACATAACGGCATGTTGCGAAATACCTGTGATGCGTGAGTTTGGAGCATTGTCGTAAGTGTAGTTTGAAAAAACAGGCACATGTGCCCTGAATTGTCAAAATTCATTTTGATAATTATGGCGTTTAAAGTATAGTATTGAAAAATAAGGGCGCAATATCCTGGTTAATGCAATCTGAATTTCAATAAGAAATTTAGGAATGGTAAAGGAAATACAGATGATAAAAATCTGATGGCTTATAGAGAAGAACACCCGTTTTACAGGTTATGATTTTTTGCTTGGCTGGTTTGATGATATTCTTATGTCTTGAACCATCATAGAGGATATTGTTCCTTAAGATTTACATTTTGTATGTCCTATGATAGTTTCATCGATATAAAGCTCTGCATAATAGGCTGTCTGAATCGAAAGTAGTATTTGTGGATTGTACTTTTAGAGATGTTTTGTCATTTCATGTAATTTCTTGGGGTCATTCCATAATATTCTTTGAATACTTTGTAAAAGTTACTGTGATTACTGTAACCAAGAAGTACAGAGATTTCTTCAAGAGAAAGGGAAGTATTTCTCATAAGAAGAACTGCACGTTCCATTCTTTTTTCAAGCAGGATTTCTGTAAATTTTCTGCCGGTTTCTTTGTGGAGGAGTGTAGAAATATAATTTGGATGATAAGAAAAATGTTCTGCAATGTCTTTTAATGTGACTATATCCGAATGATCACCTATATAGTCTATAATCTGCTCAGCGAGTGTTTTTACAGCAGTACCGCTTTTTTGTATATGGTATCTTCGGGCAATTTCAAGTAGCAGGGTCTGTAGCATAGATTTCAAAATGCGCTGGGTATCTTCCTGTCTGTTAGCATATTCCACTGCCATAAGCTCAAGGATAGTACGGGTTGTATAATCTTTCGTGACTGGAAGATGGATATATTCGTCTGAAAATTTATTGGTCTGTGGTTCGACAAAGAAACGGAAAAGGTCAGAATCCGCATATACCATTGGAAGATATTCCCGAAAAAAAGAATCCTTACGGATAAGAACACCAATAATTACCACATCTTCGTTACTGTCAGCACGCAGGGCATAGCCGCTGTAAGGCTGTCCTATATAACATTCCTTCTCGTTTATCGTAATCAGGTTATTATTTTTTTCAGATAATGCCTGGTAGCTGTTTTTGTATGCATAGTTGATAAAGAAAAAATCTTGTCTGTGAAATGGCTCCTGTATCTGTTTTCCTTTGAAAACACATATCATCACATCTTCATCATCTAATCCAGGCCAGTAAGAAGTAACATCACCCGGTACTCCGGTATTCATCTGATGGAAGGTCAGGTCAAGAGAATTAAAAGCAATTCCCAGTGTGTTAATGACAAGATCAATGTCTTTATTGAGCATAAGCAATTTTCCTTTTCATAGAATACGTCAAATATAGAATAGAATATGAGAAAATACCACTAATATTATTAAGAAATAGCAGTGATGAGTATTCTATCTATTTGTAAAATGAAACAGTTTACAAAAGAAATATTAAAATACGTGCAGTTGACAGGGAGGGTTATTATGACAGAGGAAGAAAAATTAGATGCAGGACTTTATTATGATTTTTGGGATGCAGGAGTAAATGGCAGAAAACTAAATGCAATCAAATTCTGTCGTGAACTTCGCAAAATGCAGGATGCAGATGCGACGGAGGCTGAACAGGCTGTATTGATAAAAAAATATTTTGGCTCGGTTGGCAGTGATGTGTGTCTGTGTCCTGGTTTTATGTGTGACAGTGGCAAAAATATTCATGTTGGAGACCAGTTTCTTACGAATTATAATGTAACAATTCTTGATATTATGCCAGTTCATATCGGAAATTATGTGATGATTGGACCGAATACTCTGATTACAACTGTAAATCATCCGATTACTCCCAAAGGGCGCAGAGAGCATCTTGGAATAGGTAAGCCGGTTACGATAGGAAATGATGTATGGATTGGTGGAAATGTGACCATTCTTCCAGGAGTAACTGTTGGTAATAATGTGGTTATCGCAGCCGGAGCAGTGGTAACAAAAGATGTTCCGGATAATTGCGTGATAGGCGGTGTTCCAGCTAAGAAGATAAGAAATATTGAGAACGATGTTCTATAAATTCTGATTTATCTAATCAATCCTCCGAAACCCTTGTATTTTCAAGGAAAATCGGCATTTTAATACTCGTTCCTTATGTGTT
>CAKVIS010000082.1 GCA_934754415.1 uncultured Bulleidia sp. | reverse complement strand
GTATTGTAGATATGAAATCAGAAGATTTATTCATTTATTGAATCGGAGCATCTCACCGATTTGCTAATATAGCCAAGTTTATAGCATTTTTGAGGAAAGAGAAGGGGTTGACCCAGGAACAACTGGGAAAAAAGCTTGGTGTGACCAATAAAACCGTTTCACGCTGGGAAAACGGCAACTATATGCCGGATGTGGAAATGTTATCGCTACTGTCAAAGGAATTCGGTGTAAGTATGAATGAGATTATAAGTGGTGAAAGGATTTTAGCGGATGACTTCAAGAAAGCTGCTGATGATAACCTTGTTATGGCGTTGAATAACAGCACTTTTACACTGAAAGAAAAAATAGATTTTTTCAAGAAGAAATGGCTGAAAGAACATATATCCACCATAATTTTTGCTGTTGTGGTATGGACAGGCTGTGTTCTGTGGATAACGCAGAAACTGAAAGATACTGATGCATATGCATGTATTGGTGCTACAGGTGGTATACTTGCTTTACTTCTTTATGTTGTATTGTATAACCGTATGATGGTATATGTGGAGCATCGTGCGTATAAGAAATATGAAACAGAGGACCACTGACATCCTGTGCAGTTTTGAAAGATGAGGATATAGAAAATGCATATAAGAAAAGCAGAAGAAAAAGATATTTTGAAAATCATGGAGCTATTAGGACAGGTACTGCAGATACATGCAGATATTCGTCCGGATGTATTTATTCCAGGCACAACAAAATATAGTGAAGAAGAATTGAAAGCCATCCTGAAAGATGAGGAAAAGCCGATATATGTGGCAGTGAATGAAGAAGATGTATGTATAGGGTATGCTTTCTGCCAGATACAGGAACAGCCTTTTTCCAATAATATGGTGCCGTTTAAATCTCTTTTTATCGATGATCTGTGTGTTGATCAGCAAATACGAGGACAGCATATTGGTGAAAATCTGTTTGAGTATGTAAAAAGTGAGGCTAGGAAGCTGAACTGTTACGAAGTGACATTAAATGTATGGACAGGAAATACTTCAGCAGAAAAGTTTTATGAGAAAATGGGAATGCGGACAAAAGAAAGACAGATGGAGTATATTCTGAAAGATTGAAGTTTTTTTGATATCAGATTTCAACTATAGTTTGCATGCATTTTGAAAAAGAAAGTTTATGTCTGACCTTCTTTTTCTTACATAAAAAAACGGAAGTCATCTGCTTCCGTCATTCCTTATTGTTGTGTAATATCTGCAAGATAGTTTTTAAATCATGGTATTCCAGTTGCCCTGGTGCACTGCCTGTACCAGTTTTACCAAAAGTCATACAGGAGCCAAATGTTTCTCCTGAGATACGTGTTACTAATCCAAGAGGTCCCATGGACATGGAAATGATTGGCTTTGAAAGATGTGTTACTGCATAATTTGTGGCGCGTAAGAGGGTTAAAACATCTTCTGCAGTAACAGGCATATAGGCAATTTTGGTAATGTCTGTTCCAAGTGATTTCATAAAGGAAAGCCTTGAAAGTATTTCTTCATATTCAGGTGTAGAAGTGAAGTCATGATTGCTTGTAACTATGGCAATGTGGTTTTCATGTGCCAGAGCAATCAGCTTTCTGGCTGTTTCTTTATCAAGGAAATACGCTTCCACATCCAGTATATCCACAGCATGCGTACATATAAGTTTTGCGTATAAGTCAAAATAGTCTTCCTTGGTGATATCCTGATTACCACCCTCCTGTTTTGTTCTGAAAGTGACCAGGAGTACTTTTTCTCCACATAAAGCATACAGTTCTGCCATGTTGGCAGGAAGGTCTTCGATATCGGATAAAAAATCAATTCTTAGCTCAATCACATCACATGGAATTTCTCTATAAGCAAGCAATGTTTGACGAACTGAGGAAATTGTAGTAGAAGTAATAGGAAGGCATATTTTAGGGGCACCTTTTCCGAAGGCACAATGTTTTATCGTTGTATTCATATATAAAATCCTTTCGTTTGCCATAGGCGGAAACCCACTACCTTCAGGTGGTGGAAGGCGCCTTGTGAATCTTTAGCCATTAACCCAGGCTCTCAATATATTTTTGTATGGTAGCTGACGATACTTCTCCAATATTGCAAGCAAAATATCCGTCTGACCAAAATGTTTTTTTTCTTCCAGTACTGTTTAGACAGAGTCGAACCATATTTGTGCCATAAATAATACGTTGTTTCTTGCTTTACAATTTTGGCAATATCGCAAACTCTATCTGTCGTGTCGTAACTTAATAAGAAATGTATATGGTCTTTGTCAGTTTCTAGCGCAATAATCTCATATCCACGAGCATTAGCAATATCGAAAATCTTTTGCTTGACATCATCAATGATAGAACCTTTGAGTAATTGCTTGCAATATTTGGTTACAAGAACTATATGTACTTTTAGGCTGTATTTTCGTCTGTTATGACGATTGTATCTGGTATCCATAAATCACCACGAAACAATGATTTCACTAATTATTATATAATATATTTAGTGAAATACTTATGAGAGGAGTACATCTATGGAACAGATGACTATTACAGCTAAAATTCAAATAGTCGCAACTGAAACAGATAAAGTTTTGCTTGATAAAACTATGTCTGTTTATCGTGATGCCTGCAATTATGTTTCAGACTATGTATTCCGTACTCACGACTTAAAGCAGTTCTCACTTAATAAGGTTTTTTATTCTACTCTGAGAGAAAAGTTTGGTCTGAAATCACAAATGGCGCAGTCTGTTTTAAAGACGGTCATTGCAAGATATAAAACCATTCTTGACAATCAGAGTGAGTGGATTAAACCCTCTTTCAAAAAACCTCAGTATGATTTGGTCTGGAACAGAGATTATTCTTTAACGCAAAACTGTTTTTCAGTGAATACGCTTAACGGTCGTGTGAAACTGCCATATTTCGCTGAAGGTATGTCTAAATATTTTGACAATACAATCTATAAGTTTGGTACAGCTAAGCTCACAAACAAACATGGTAAATATTATCTTCACATACCAGTAACTTAT
>CAKVIS010000081.1 GCA_934754415.1 uncultured Bulleidia sp. | reverse complement strand
TTTTCCACATAAAAATAACCTCCGCAAGAGGTATCAGAACTGTCAACGTTCTGTACTACTTACGGAGATCATTTTAAAACCAGCCTGCTCATTATCCCCAGAACAGCCAGATAAAAGCATATCCGGATAATACAGCTACCAAAGTAAACGGAATACCAATCTTAAAGAAATCAGAATTCTTTACTTCATAACCGTTTTTATTTAAGATGCCTGTAGCAGCAATATTGGCACTGGCACCAACAGGAGTCAGATTCCCACCCAAAGTAGCACCAATCAGTAAGCCAAAATATAACACATATGGTTCAATCCCCATGGTCATTGCAACCCCCTGTACAACCGGCAACATAGTCGCAACATAAGGGATATTGTCCACAAAAGCAGAGATGATAACTGAAGCAACAGTAATCAGTGTATACATCACAAATTCAGACTGTCCGCCAATCTTCACAAACAGATCAGCAATAGCCGCAATCACTCCAGCTTCTGTAATCCCCTGAATAACAATAAATAATCCTGCAAGTAATAACAATGTCTGATAATCAATGGAACTTACTACTGCCTGTTTATCAAAAGTAGCAGGATGTACAAATCTTTCATAGATTACACCAATCAGCGCAATACCCATACAGATAAATCCATTGGTTAATTCAGGCTTATTTTCAAACTGCGACGCAAAAATCAGTCCACCCACAATACCTATCAGTAAAAAGCTAGGCACATAATCTGTAACTACTGTTTCAACTTTCTGATCTACCTTTCCTTTTTCTTTTCTGAAAATAAAACGTAATACCGGTACCGTCATTAAAGCACCAAGTTCTACAGCAAAGAAAATACCCGGTCTGCCAAGGAACCAGAAGAAATCATTAAAGGACATTCCTGCATATTCCCCTAACAGAATAGAGGTAGTATCACCCACAAGTGTGGCAGCACCCTGAAGATTACTGGATACAGAAATACTGATAATGATAGGAATCGGATTACATCCCAGTTTCTTACTGACCGCAAGACCAATAGGCGCAAGCATCAGCACTGTTGCCACATTATCCACAAATGCAGAAATAAATCCAGAAAACAAAGACAGGCCAATCACTGCCCAGCAGACATTCGGAGATACTTTCAGAAGTAATTCCGCCAGTCTCATAGGCATATGACTCTGAATAAACAATTCTACTGCAAGCATCGTACCACTCAGCATTAGCAGGATATTCCAGTTTACTGCAGGTAGCACTTCGGATATCGGAAGAATTCCAAGAATGACAAACACAGCTGCTGTCACCAGTGCTGTAATCCATCTATAATCCGGCTTGGCGAGTAAAAATACATACATAATAATAAATAAAATTAATGCAAGTACCATTTTTTTCAAACCCCTTCTTCATAAAAGCAGAAGTATTATAGCAATACTTCCTTAATCTTGCTTAAACAAAAGCTTCATCCTGTCTAATAAAGCACTTTCTACAAGGTCCACACCTATCGGTGTGACTGAAATATACCCCTGTTTCACTGCTTCATAGTCTTTATCCAGTGTATGTGTACTGTCCTGAATACATGCAAAACTGTTCTGACATGTCAGCCAGATAGTACCATCCTCCTCTTTTTTACCTGTCACTTCTTTTGTATAGTCTTTCCATCCATCCAGTGTTGTAACCTGGATACCTTTTACGTCAGATGGTGCAATACTTGGTACATTCACATTACACACATAGTGCAGCTTATCCGGATCACGCATATACATATCTATCAGTGACTCTACATATGTTGTGACAGGTGAGTAATCCTGACTCGTATAGGAACACAAGGAAAGTGCCATGGCAGGAACCTGCATTAACAGCCCTTCCTGAGCAGCACCTACAGTACCAGAATAAATCACATCGCTGGACACATTCTCACCCTTGTTAATACCGGATATAACAAGATCCACACCATCTTTTACAAAATAGTTCAATCCATAATACACACAGTCAGCAGGTGTAGCTTCTACACTCCAGGCCCCTTTTGCCCCTTCAACAACTTCTTCTTTTGCTTTATTTACCACTCTCCAATACGTTACAGAATGAGAATACGAAGATTTTTCGCTCATAGGCGCACATACATACACTTCATGGTGTGCACTTAACGCTTTTACAAGATCTCGTAAACCCTTAGAGTGAATTCCATCATCATTTGAAACTAAAATACGCATTTTCTTTTTACCTCATAGTGCGATTATAGCATGGCAATGGTAAAATCTATGTATGAAAATTATAAGTTCAAAGCAAATAGACGACTTTTTCAAAAGATGTCTCCATAACATAAATAACGATACAAAAAATACCTTTTTAGATGTATTTGTCACACGCAAAAACGAGAAATACATCAAGAAGGAAATGGAAAAAGCAGGATATCCACCTCAAACGGAATCTCTGTTTTTACATGTAGACGACTGGCTTTCTACCCCGTATCACCGTGCTATTCAGTTAGATCATATCAGCGATGAACATTTCACTTATGAAACAGAATGGATGGCAGGAAATCAATTGTTTAACTGTGACTGTATTCAGAAAGACCCTGATAGAGAATTAAATGATTATATGGTGCTTAAAGCCATGGATAAGGATTTTCTATGCGTATTCCTGTTACAGGATGGCAATGACTGGATGATGGATGCGCCAAGCGAGGCATTTACCAATGATCCAATTGCTGAAAAATCCAGAGGCAATGTGGTCACCTTCGGTCTTGGCATCGGTTATTATCTGTTTATGGCATGTCGAAACCCGAAAGTCACGTCCATTACGGTCGTCGAAAGATCCAAAGAAGTTATAGAGATGTTTCAAAAGTATATACTTCCTCAATTTCCTGCTGTCAAGCCAATACACTTTATATGTGATGATGCCTACAACAGATGGAATAAAGAATTTTTAGATTCTTTTGATACTGTCTACGCAGATATCTGGCAGTCCAATCAGGATGGTCTTCAATGCATGACCAGACTTCTGGAATTGTATGTGCCGCCATTTGCATCTACTCATTTCTGGATTGAAGATTCCTGTATGGAAATTCTATGGACATTATCTCTGCTGCACTTTATTGAAATAACTAAAAGTAAAAAGCAGCCAGTCTCCCCTCAATACTTACCATACATGCAGAAAATACGTGCTTACTATGCCAATAAGGATTTCACAATAGAAACCGTAGAAGAGCTCAAGCATCTGATGTATGATACAGAAACTCTGAGAGAAATACTTGCAATGCATAACCAGTAATTCTCTGCTCACTAATACAGAGTAGAGAATCACTTTTTACTTATACTCTTAAAAACAAAAAAAGAAGCTTTGAGCTTCTTTTCTATGGTGGGGCCAGTGGGACTTGAACCCACACGGTGTTGCCACCACCGGATTTTAAGTCCGATGCGTCTGCCTATTCCGCCATGGCCCCATGTATATAACATGGAGGTTCCTGCCGGGGTCGAACCGGCGCTCGCAGAGTTGCAGTCTGCTGCCTTACCACTTGGCTAAGGAACCATATTGATTTGTGCTTGATTATGATACCAAGGCTTAGTTTAAAAAGCAATACCTATTTTATTTTTTTGCGAAAAAATAGTTACTATTCACCGATAACTCAATAAACAAAAAAATCTGTCAATAGCAGTTATCCACAAAATGAAGAAAATTTCTA
>CAKVIS010000080.1 GCA_934754415.1 uncultured Bulleidia sp. | reverse complement strand
ACATAGACTACTATCCTTAGCTTTAGTATATTTTGTTAATTCTCAATGATCATCAGTGCTTAACTTAATGACATTGGTGCAACACCTTCCATTTTTGTGATACACTAAAGCTAGGAATTTGCAAAAATGAAACAATCAGGATCAGGAACATACGTCATCGATGATGACTACACAATCGTCACATACAACGATGTAGCAGAAAAGCTATATCCACAGCTTGAAAAAGGAAAAAAATGTTATGCCTGTCTTATGAAAAGAGACACGCCTTGTTTTAACTGTCCTGTACAGAATAATATAAAAGGACCTAACAGTTATGTGGATCCTTTACGCAATGTCATTGAAACCGTAGATGCCGTAGATGTTCCGCTGGAAGACGGAAGACAGGGTCATGCCCTTGTCTTTTCCACTGTGGAAGCTGCAGAGAATACCTCAGGTATTTCCGCCGCTAATGATCTCAGACTGGTAGGAATTATCAATGCCCTGTCCATTAACTACACAATGGTTTTCTCCGTAGATATCGGAAGTCATTACACACAGATTCTGCGTTCAGAAAAAGATGTATTGGGTATCCATGAAGCTTTAAAACTGGATAACACCTATGAAAACGTTCTGCGAACCTATGTAGAGAAAAATGTCTTTGAAAAAGATAAAAAGAAAGTGCTGGAAAATCTGAAATTTACTACATGTGTTTCCAGATTGCAAAGTGTAGACAGCTTTAAGATTCATTTCAGAGCTGTCATTCATAATGAAATACACCATTATTACTGTAAAGTAGTCAAAGCTTCTCAGAATAAAACAATACACGCCTTTATTCTGGCTTTTTCCAACGAAGATCTGGACATTGCCACCACAGAAGACGAATCTTATCGTTTTGAAAAGAAAAGAAAACTTCTGATCGTAGAAGACAATGAGCTGAACAGAAGTATGCTGACAAGCATTCTGGAAGATACCTATGAATGTCTGGAAGCTGCTAACGGAGAAGAAGGCTTAAAAGTTCTGCAGGATCATTACAGAGAGATTTCCTGTATGCTACTGGATATACAGATGCCTGTGATGGATGGATTTGAAGTACTTGAAAGAATCAGAAAAGATTCTTTACTGTCCACCATTCCTGTCATCATCACAACCGGAAGTAATCATCTGGAAGATGAGCTCAAATGTCTGGACCTTGGAGCAGCCGACTATATCACCAAACCATATAATCCACGCGCCATTCATGCACGTGTCAGAAATATTATCAAGCTGAAAGAATCAGCAGCGACTATTTCCACCATTGAAACAGACACTCTGACAGACGCCTATACAGAACAGGCTTTCTATCATCATGCAGGTCATTATCTGGAACTGCATCCTCAAAACAGCCTGCACTTATGTGCTGTCAATATTAAAGGATTACGTCTGATCAATGATATCTATGGTGAAAAATCAGGAGACTCTCTGCTTATCTACCTGGATAAAATACTGGAAAAATCTTTCCCGGATGCCATTATCTGCAGATCTTCGGGAGACCACTTCATTTTACTAAGCAGCCACGAAGACTATTTTGACAGTGACAGAATATTAAAGATATGCACTTCTTTCTTAAAAGAAGCACCTATTACCAATGTGGTAATACAGTTTGGTATATACCTGCACATAGATACTTCTTTACCATTAAGAGTACTGTGTGACAGAACTTTGACCACGCTCCACAGTATTACCAATACGTATTCTGAAAACATTGCCTATTACGACAGAAAAATCTCTGAAAGATTCCTCATTCAGCAACAGATGGAATCCGACTTTGATGCCGCTATTGCCAATAAGGAATTTCAGGTATATTTTCAGCCTCAGGTAAATAACCGGAATGGCCAGATTGAAAGCGCAGAGGCACTTGTCAGATGGATTAAAGATGGAAAAATGATTTCTCCGGGAGATTTTATACCTGTGTTTGAAAAAGACGGTCTGATTGTCAAACTGGATAAGTATATGTTTGAATCTGTCTGTAAGATTCAGCATGATGCCCTTATGAACAAAGAAAAAGTATTCCCGATTTCCATCAACCTGTCACGTGCAAGCCTGCACCACGACGGTATCGTCAATACATATCTTGCTATTTTAAAGAAATACGAGATTTCATCTCAGCTTGTACCGATAGAACTGACAGAATCAGAAGCTTACTATGGCAAATCTTTCATCAATGCCGCCATGAAGTTTTCTGAAGCAGGATTTGTATTGCATCTGGATGATTTTGGTTCAGGATACTCTTCTTTAACTTCGCTTAACGAACTTCCGTTCCATGTCTTAAAACTGGATAAGAGCCTTGTGGACAACATCACAGATGAAAAAGGTAAACTGCTTATCTATTATGTCACCATTCTGGCACACGGCCTTGGCATGCAGGTTCTTGCAGAAGGCGTAGAGACAAAGGAACAGGTTACCCTGTTACAAGCTGTAGAGTGCGATACCATCCAGGGATTCTATTATTATAAACCTATGAATCGTAAGGATTTTCGTGCCCTTGCAGGGAAATAGTATTTAAAAACGTCTGCAGTAGTATTCTGAAGACGTTTTTTACAAAGAAAAGAAAGGAACTGTTATAGCATGATTGCACCTTTAGAAGTCTATATTGCCTGTCTGAGTATATTGGCACTGCTGTTTACACATTCACACCATTCCTCTCTGATTGACTATCAGAAGAAGTATTACAGACTTGCCATTAGCTGTAATATCCTCTTCATTCTTCTGGAAGCTGTATGGCTGTTTATTGATGGCACTCCATTCATTACCATCAACTGGGCCTTAAACATTCTGTACTTCATTATTGCAACTTGCGCAGCTTATTCATGGTATCTGTTTTCGCAATATGATGCCATGCGCAACAACACACTTTCAAGACAGCAGATGCTTGTGGCGTTTATCCCTTTACTTGTGGTAATTGCCCTGGCACTTACTTCTCCTATACATCATATGCTGTTCTATATTGACCAGTTCAACAGATATGTACGCGGTCCTATGTACTTCATTCAACCTATGATTTCCTATGGCTACCTGATATATTCCAGCATTTCTTCATTTTATAAATTCAAAATCTGCAGACAGTACACTGAAAAGCAAAGATTCAGAACATTATACAGATCCATTCTGACCACCATCTTTGCAGGTGGTATTCAGATTATGTATCCGGATACTCTGATTTTATGTATCGGCACCACCTTTTCTTTCCTGTATATCTTTTTAAACTTTCAGGAAATGGGTATCTCCAAAGATGCTTTGACAGGATTAAACAATCGCACAGCCATGTATGAATATCTCAATACGATTTCAAGACAGGCCGCATTATCCCACAGTATCTATATCTATATACTTGATCTGGATGACTTCAAAAACATCAATGATACCCTGGGCCATGTAGAAGGAGATAAAGCTTTAAAGGAAGCAAGTTCTGTTTTAAAGAAATCCTGCATGCTATCTTCTGACTTTGTCGCAAGATACGGAGGAGATGAGTTTATCATGATTCACGATACTTCACACGATACAGACCCTTCTGTTTTTTCCACACATATCCAGGATGTTGTACAATCCTCTTCTTTAAAATATCCTATTGCCTTCTCTATCGGCTATACCTTATTTGACGGTAATGCAGATACCCTTCAACGTACTATTGAAAATGCAGACGCAAAGATGTATCAGGAAAAATCCGGAAAGCAAACACGCAAATAACAAATAAAGCCACTGAACCAGTCAGTGGCTTTACCCTACCCATAAGGGCTATCTGCGTATATATGTATATACTACATTTCCAAAAATTGCAAGCCGTGAAACAAAATGTTTCACAGATTCAGTTACTATTCACCGATAAGTGAAAATAAAGAGAGCAGGCAAATGATTTAACAACATCAAGTCCTGCTCTCTTTTTTT
>CAKVIS010000079.1 GCA_934754415.1 uncultured Bulleidia sp. | reverse complement strand
CACGTACGGTTCTTAGAGGAGTGAGTATCCCATATCTCTTGAAATATCTGAAAGAATGGGAGAAAATTTACTCATGAGTATAGTGTGTATATCTGGTAAAAATGAATACAGAGAAAAAGAAACGTTACAAAGAGTCTTAAAGGAAAATAAAATTCCTTCAGATAAAGTCGTGTACTTCGATGCTTCTAATGGTAAAGACTTTAACATTGACAGTGTCATGATTGAGTGTAATATGTTTTCTCTTTTTGATAATGAACCTAAAGCGGTGATTGTGAAGAATCCGTATTTTCTTAAAGCTTCTGACTCTTCTAAAGAAACAGGTAAAAAGAAAAAAGATACTGCGAAAGAACATCTTCTGTCTGTACTGGAACAGTACTTTCAGCAGCCGAATGAAAGTACTGCCCTGATTTTCTATTTAGAAGGCAATGATCTGGACACAAGGAAAAAAGAAGCCAAACTGTTAGACACCTATCATATACAGAAATATGTATGTGCTGAAATTAAATACTGGGAGTTTCCAAAACATATTGAGGAACTTCTGAAAAAGAATCATTTTATTCTGGATGCCAAAGCAAGCCAGGAATTTGATCAGAGAATCGGTACAGATGAATTTCAGTTGCATCACGCTATCGAAAAGATGAAATTGTATGGTGAAACAACGTATGATGTTTCTCTTATACAGCAATTGATTCCGGAAGATACCAATCTGGATATCTGGAAATTAGGGAATGCTCTGATTGCAGGAAATCTTGCAGAATGTATACAGCAGAAAGAAGTTTTGCTTGCTAAAGGCAAAACGGTGAATGAGCTGTTTCCTTTACTGACATCTCAGATACGTAAGGCGTACAATATTGCACTTTTATATGACAGAGGGTATTCCAACGGCCAGATTGCAACAAAGTTACGCATGAAGGAAACAGCAGTGAATATGAATTTGAAATCCATGCGTGGCCGTTCGAGTAAATCTTTGTTAAAGATGTTAGCAGAGCTCGCAGATATTGATCAGGGGATAAAAAGCGGTAAATATGATCCTTATGCACAACTTGAATATTTCCTGTTAAAGTATGGAGCATAAGACTATGAGTACAGTTATTCATCCATTTCCGGCTGTTTATGATGCGGAATGTAAAGTATTGATTTTAGGTTCTTTTCCTTCTGTGATATCCCGAAAGAAAAGTTTTTACTATGCCAATCCTCAAAACAGATTCTGGAAAGTTCTTGAACAGGTATATCATGAAACAATCGAGGATAAACAACAATTTTGTTTACAGCATCATATTGCTTTGTGGGATGTCATACAATCCTGTACGATACAGGGAAGCTCTGATGCAAGTATTCAGGATGTGCATGTGAATCCGATAGAAGATCTGATTGAAAAGACAAAGATTACTACTGTTTTTACTACTGGAAGCAAAGCAACAAAACTATATGACACGTATATACATTTACCAATAGAACATATTGGTTTACCAAGTACAAGCAGTGCCAATGCACGAATGAAGCTGGATACTTTATGTGAAAAGTATGCCATCATAAAGGAGAAAACCAATGCGTAAAATAGAAGTCTTAGCACCAGCAGGAAATATGGAAGCACTGATAGCTGCAGTACAGGCAGGTGCCGATGCGGTCTATCTTGGACTTACAGTGTTTTCAGCACGTGCTTTTGCAGGAAACTTTACTCAGGAAGAGTTTACAGAAGCAATAAAATATTGTCATATCCGTAATGTAAAAGTGTATGTGACAATGAATACAATGATGTATGAACAGGAAATTGAAAATGCAAAACAGACAGTAGATTTTCTGTATACTCATGATGTGGATGCCTTATTAATTCAGGATTTAGGGCTGTTTCATTATGTCAGAACCTGCTATCCAGATATGGAAGTACACTGTTCCACCCAGATGCATATTCACAATATGAATGGTGTCAGATTTATGCAGAAAATGGGAGCTTCAAGAGTTGTTCTTGCGAGAGAGACACCAATTGAAGTAATTCAGGAAGCTTGTAAAACCGGCATGGAAATAGAAGTATTTGTATATGGTGCTATTTGTATTTCCTACAGTGGGCAGTGCCTTATGAGTGCCAGTCTGAAAAACAGAAGTGCTAACAGAGGGATGTGTGCACAGTGTTGCAGATTACGCTATTACCAGGAAGATGGTTCTTCCTTTCAGGATGGTAAATTCCTTTTATCCCCTAAAGATCTGAATGTGATAGAAAATATTCCAGCCCTTATTGAAGCAGGCGTATCTTCTTTAAAGATTGAAGGAAGGATGAAACGTCCTGAATATGTATGGCTGATTACCAGAACTTTCAGAGAAGCCGTAGATGCTTATTACAGGAATGAAAAGTATGTTATGACCCCTGAAAGACAGCAGGAATTATTACTGATGTTTAACAGAGGGTTTTCCAAAGGCCATCTGTTTCATAATGACTGCAGTCAAAGAATGTCTCACTACAGACCAAATCACATGGGCGTGGAAATCGGTAAGGTTCTCTCATTTGCTCATGATGAGGTTCAGGTGCGCCTAAGTAAAACACTGCATCAACATGATGGGTTGCGTATTCTTAATGAACCTTTTGATACAGGCTTAACAGCAGTGAAAATCCTCAAAAACGGAAAACTTGTCAATGAAGCCTATGCTAATGATGTTGTGACCTTACAATGTAAAAGTAAACCTGTACCTAAAAAGGGGCAAAGTCTTCAGAAGACAAGCGATGCTGTTTTGATTCGTACCATTGAAAAACATCTTCAGGAGGATATGAAACGATTGCCTGTATCAGTTACTTATGAAGCTGAAGTAAATCATAATCTGTTTGTAACTATTTGTGATGAAGAAGGTATCAGTGTGACTTCCTGCTCTGAAGATATTTTACAGGCAGCAAAAAATGCGCCATTAACTGCAGAGACCATGAAAAGATTGTTATCCAAGACAAATGATTATCCGTATTATGTTACAGATGTACAAGGTAAGCTGGGTAATGTGTTTGCCCCTGTGAAGATGATCAACGAGACAAGAAGGCTTGCTTTTGAACAGTACATGGCTTTGAAAGCTGTAAGACATGTTCGTTTTGGTAAACAGCCATATACCTTTACTTTACAGCCTGCATCATTAGATTTACCTAAGTGCATAGTGCAGGACCTTTATGACCAGCATACTCATGATGTACATTGGACATCTATGTCATTTACTCCAGTCATCAATGAAACACAGAATGAATCTGTCACTTTGAATAATTGTATTGTGTCTCAGATTGGTGATCTTAATCATGCAATGTCAGGGTGTATTGCAGGAAGTACATTGAATATTGCTAACAGTTATGCTGTAGCATATATGCTGTCTTTAGAGGGAATCGAGGGTGTATTCTTTTCTACGGAATGTTCTAATGAGCAGATACACGCTGCTCTTCAATCCTTTGAGAACAGATATGGATTTGTTCCGAAGACCTACAAATATGTCTATGGACACAGACCTGTCATGTACATCAAAGATACTTTCTATGAACCTCATATTTCTTCATTTATCGATGAACAAAATCTTGAATATAGAGTACACTATATCCATGGTATAACACAGATAGAAGATCCGCTTCTGTATGAAGATCATAACGCGTATTGTTATGGAAGTTATGCATTAATCAGCGGCAGTGAAAGTACCTTAATAGAGGATGAAAATAAACTTTATGAAGAATTTTCTGGAAGAATTTAAGCAGTTTGCATTAAAAGGAAATGTTATGGACATGGCCATAGGTGTTATCATCGGTGGTGCTTTTCAAAGTATCGTGACTTCCTTAATTGATAACATTTTTAATCCATTGATAGGGTTGTTCTTCAGTACAGATTTTTCAAATGTGACCATCGATATTGGAAATGTGTCGATTGGTATTGGTTCCTTTATCTCTGCGGTACTCAACTTTATCATTATGGCATTTATTCTGTTCTGCTTTGTAAAGACAGTGAGTGAACCTCCCCACCTTAACAGATGTAAGACATCATGTTTGAAGATGGAGCTTCTAAGCTAAATTAATCGTAATGACTCAATTTAACCTACGGCATGTCCACTATACCGCTATTTCCTTGCTTACGCTTGGAAATTACCTGATTGTGCTAATACAAGATCTGGATGTTTGATGATTTGATACTCATTGAAATCCGGATCTTTTTGGAATGCATCTGGAAAGCA
>CAKVIS010000078.1 GCA_934754415.1 uncultured Bulleidia sp. | reverse complement strand
TTGCTTTACCTGTACATTCACAGAATGATACATATTCTTCTCCTTTTCCGGTATATGCTAATACCACTAGTATTATGGCATATCGCCTGTACCAAAAAAGTGCCAGAAAAGCGATTTATCTCACCACTTATGCACGTGCATTGAAGTGGGAGTATTCTTGCTCGTTCAAGATAAACTCAGCCTATGTGTCAGTCAGTATCTCAACGTTTCCAATCAGGCTTTTCTATATGAGTTACATTTTCTGACAGTTCTTCAGGATACTCCCTGTATGACTGTGGTACAGGCCCTTGGAATCTGTTTTCAAGATCATATACAGGGCCTACTGCCTGTTCATAGGCTTTCCACAATTCCAGGTTCTGCATATGTTCTCTGTTTATTTTTATAGATTGGTTATCCATTCTCAGTTTTGCTGCTAAGGCTCTCATATAATCTGCTATCTCTATGTTGGAATGAATGATATTATTTCTTTCTTGTGGATCTTGGACTGTATCATAGAGTAATTCAGTATCTTCTGAGTTAAAGCAACAATACTTATATTGATTTTCTTTTACCATGAAAGAATATTTATCCAGTTGAGATCCAGATAAGTACTCTGCATAGACAGGAGAATGCTCCAATGACTTACCTTGTAACGCAGGAAGCAATGAAACACCATCAATATCATGCATTGGTTTTGCATGTATATAGTCTAAAATAGTAGGACCTAAATCCATAATGCTTACAGGTATATGTACTCTGTTGCCAGTCTGAATATGTGTCCCAGAGAATATAAGAGGAATTTTAACGGATTTCTCATAGAAAGTGCATTTACCATAACTATTTCTATCTCCAATTGTATCTCCATGATCAGAAATATACACAAACATATTTTCTGTATTTCGTTTTTTACAAAACTCCTCAAATGCTTTACGTACAGCACCTATCCTGCCATCAGTCTCTTCCACCATTGCACAATAAGATGCCAATATTTCTTTAGATAAAGCAGGTGACACTTCTTTCTTCTGCTTGCCTTTCCAAACATCTGGTTCCACTTCATCATAATAGGATTCTGGAATCTGTACTTTTTGAAGGTATTTATCATACAGATGTTTAGGCCCTACATAAGGATGATGAGGACTATAAACACTTACGCAGATACATTGAGGCTTATCGTGATCATAACTAAGATATTCCAATGCTTTATCAACAACATATTGATCATAGTAAGAAGCGTTATTATCTCCACCACCTACAATGTTTGTCATCTGATACCCACCATAGGCAGACTCATAAACACCTCTGACATCTTTCATGTCTTGTCTGTTCCAGGTAATGGTAGTACAATCTGGTGCAATTCTTTTTGTAAAACCATGTCTCTGATCAAATCCTATAAAATGCATTCTGCCTACCAGAACAGTTTCATATCCCTGTAAAACCAGATAATGTAAAAAAGTAGGCGTCATATCCGGTAGTGCATCAGTTAACGTAAAGACTCCTGTGTTTGCAGGTCGTTTGCCACTTAACATGGATACTCTTGAAGGAACACAAAGAGGACATGCCGTATATGCTTCATCAAACGCAGTACCTTCCTGTACTAAAGCATCTAAATTTGGCGTATCTACAGTATTACCATACCACCCTGAATAATAAGGTGTATGCTGATCAGTCATAAATATCAATATATCTGGTTGTTTCATAGACTTCTATTCTCCTTCAGCTTCTTTTTCAATTAACTGCTTATCATATTTCTTCAGCCAAGGAATCATGATAGCAACGTTGATAATAAACAGTATGATGTATACAATAATTGCTTTGTAGTCCATACTTGTGAGGAACACTTTGACAATAGCAGGTAATGTATAAGGAACTTCAACATAGGATCTTCCCAAAAAACCAATCTCTGTCAGGAAATACGGAACACAGCCATCAATAACAAATATCAGTATATATGGAACTAATATAGCAAAGTTCATAACAATTGGAAGACCAAAGGTAATTGGCTCACCAATATTGAACAGAGCTGGAGCAATTGCAATCTTGGATACAGCTTTTAATTGCTGAGACTTGCAGGAAATCATCATTGCTACACATATAGCCAGAATTCCCATTACTGTCCATGAATTGAATCCAGATGTAAAAATATGAGGCAATGGTTCACCTGCAACATAGGCATTGGCATTTTCCACCATGTTCATAGTAATAATCGGTTTAATAATAGCGCCTGCAACATTTCCACCATGAATACCACAGAACCAAAGTAATCGAACTGCCAGACAATACACAAATACTGCCACAAAAGAATCTCCGGCAATAAATAGTGGAGAGAAAGCTTTATTAATAAGTGCAGGTAACAGTGCCTGGCCACATACAAGCCTTACACCACAAGCCAATCCTATTATGATAATATCCACAATCATTGCACTGATAGGTTCAGCTACAAACGGAGGAACTGTATCAGGTAATTTAATTTTAAAACCATGTTCTTCCAGAAAATGGATCAGTTCAGGAACAATAAATCCCACAACAATTGCGCACATCAAGCCTTTTGCCCCAAAGAACCCCAAATCAAATGCGCCTTCAACAATATTAGCACTGACAATACCAAAGAAGATAAAAGATACAACCAGTGCATTTACCGGACGCATCTTTTCTTCTTCGCATGCCGCAAATGTCACACCAAATAATGTGAATAGTGAAACCATACCCATGGTCATCTGGTACGCAAGATTTAACCATTCTGCATTATTTGCTGAAAATGATCTCCATGCCTCAACAAATCCACCAGTCATATTTGCTGTAAATGGCGGTGTCATCAACAACATGAAGATTGAACCTGCAACAGTAGCACCGAATCCTGCCGTCACTCCCTTTTGCATGGCTTTGATAAATTTTAAGTTTGTAAATTTTGTGACAAGAGGAATGAGTTTGTCACCAACAGAGTTTTTCATATTTTCCTTTCATTACTCCTAAATTGTATTGAGTTTAATTTTTTGAAACGTTTCAACACTTGTATAGTAATCCTATTTTACAAGAAACGCAATAGATATTTGAAACGTTTCAACTTTTTTAATAAAAAAATGGCTTAACATGTTTCACACAATGTATAAGTCACTTAGTTTAATTTTGCTACAGTACCATTATCTCTTATGACAGTTTCATACTTTTCACTTTCAAGTTGCTGTAATAAAGAAGAGTAATTCTTATTTTCAAGTTTCATAAACAGTAATTGAACACACTTTGCAACATATGTTGAATCATTCACTCGATCATCATACGTAGTAATCACATTACCATGAAACAGTGGGCTTCCGATTCCCATAAGAGAGATATCTTCTGGCACTTTTATATAGTTATCCTG
Source organism: uncultured Bulleidia sp. (assembly GCA_934754415.1). Taxonomy (GTDB): domain Bacteria; phylum Bacillota_I; class Bacilli_A; order Erysipelotrichales; family Erysipelotrichaceae; genus Bulleidia. Next base: position 978 of record CAKVIS010000078.1, on the reverse strand, counting down.
CAGACATTGTAAACCACCCATAGCAATTTCACAGTTGGAATAAATCAAAACATCAAAGTTGTTCAGATAAGGAAGCATTTGATTAGTAATGCTATATCCATCTTCCAAATGTCCACCATTTGCATCAAAGACTGCATAATTTTCTAAAGAAATATTATGTGCGTGTATAGATTTCATAAAACCAGAGTATTTACGTATGGTTCCATTGGAATATGGAGAGCCCTTAATAAAAGCAAACCGCTTATGGCCTTGTGCAATCAGATAATCTAACGCATTTTCATATAATGTCTGATTAGTATTTCTTACACCAATGAGGTTTTTCCCTTTATACCCATTTAAAGATAAAATCGGAAAATCTTCAGCTGCATACTTCTGCAATTCTTCTTTAGTTAATGTAACTGTCTGAATAATAGCTCCATCAGCTCTATGTTCAGACAGATATTTTTTTGCCGTTTCATCATGTCCTTCAAATGTTGTGGATATCAAAAGATCATAGCCATGTAAAGCTACTTCTTTCTGGATGATTTTAATCTGGTCGCTAAAAAAAGATAATGAGGCATCATTAACCACAAGTAAGATTAGATTTGTTTTATTAGATCGCAGATTTGCAGCTGAAGTATTCTTTACAAAATGCATTTCTTCCGCCTTAGCTTTAACCTTATCTCTTGTTTTCTGAGAAATCTTTGGGTTGTCATTTAATGCCATAGAAACAGTAGAAACACCAATTCCCAATGCATTAGCAATATCTTTGATTGTTGTCATACATGCATAATACCACACATTTCTAAATACCTGAAATTGCTTAATGAAAAACTTGATAAGACCTCTACGCCTCCCACTCCTGAAAATCTCTTTAAAACAATATACACAGACATCTTCCAGAAGAGAAATAATCTTACTTCGTAAGCGTCAACTATTACCCGTCTGGAAATAAAAGATCAAGATAGTACTATGTATGTGTAAGTACTTATCTTGATC
>CAKVIS010000077.1 GCA_934754415.1 uncultured Bulleidia sp. | reverse complement strand
AGGAGGCTTTTTCTTTCATTATCTCTCCGATAAATCTTACCCTGACCCTCAGACTATCTGAGGGTTTTGGAGGACAAAAAGCCAGTTCATCAGAACTGGTTTTTTTACTCCATACGCATAATCTTTTCTCTTTGTTTCAAAGACTTCTTCAGCCATCCACCCTGTATGTAATAGCCTAAGAACAATAAGCTTGTCGCAATCCAGGAGATTGGATAACACAATAAAACCGTATATAATGTCGAACCCGGATAGAACAAAATCCAGATAATTCTGAAAGCGCCTATTCCCAATGCTGTAATGACCATCGGCACAAAGGAATCTCCGCATGCACGAATGCTGGAAGACATGATTTCCACAAACACGAAGGTAACCCAGAAAGGACACAAAAACTGTAACAGTTCTATACCGATACGAATAACCTCCGTATCCTGTGTAAACATTCTGTAGAGAATACCACCACCAAAATAACAGATCAGAGAAATCAAAGAAGCACCGACCACATACATCAGACAGCCAATATGAATACCTTTTTTCACTCTGTCTACTTTGCCTGCCCCAAAGTTCTGTCCGCAGAAAGTTAAAACTGCCTGTCCAAGTGCAGAACTTGTATTCCAGAACAGTGCATCAATCTTACCAAAAGCAGTATATGCCGCTACGGTATCTGTACCATAGCTGTTGACACTTGCCTGAATAAACAGGTTGGCCACACTGTATAAGCAGGACTGGATTCCTACAGGTAAACCAATCTCAATAATTCTGAATAATGTTGCAGTATCAAAATGAAGTTTAGACAGGTGGAACGCATAGATATCCGAAGATCTTGCAAGTACATACAACGTTAAGGCACAGGATAAGACCTGAGCCAGTGTTGTCGCAATGGCAACACCTGCCACACCCCAGTGGAATACCACCACAAACAAGATATCCAGTACAATATTCGTCAGACACGCTGCCACAAGGAAGTACAACGGTCTTTTAGAATCTCCTACGGCTCTTAAAATACCGGAGCCATTGTTATAAATCAGGGAAGGTATCATACCTGTCAGAAAGATTCTCATGTAAGTCACAGAATAGTTCATAATACTATCCGGCACATTTAAAATTCGAAGAATCTGCGGTGTGAACCAGATACCCACCACCATTAACAAAAAGCCTAATACAATAGCTAAAAACATTGAGGAATACACACCGTTTTTTACGCCTTCCTCTTCCTTGTTGCCATAATACTGGGCAATAACCACAGTAGCACCACTGGCAAGACCTACCACAAATCCCACCAGTAAGTTGATTACTGTACCAGTAGATCCACCTACTGCACCAAGAGCTTCCTTTCCTACAAAGTTACCTACCACAATGGCATCCACTGTGTTATATAACTGCTGAAATAAAGAGCCGAATAAAATAGGTATAAAAAAATAAAAGATAGGCTGTACTACAGAACCTTCCAGCATATTAGTTGTCTTCTTCATACTTACTATTGTACACTGAATACAAGAAAAGACATCGGTATTTTATGCCTTTTACAGGAGGACATATGCAAAAGATTACCATAGCCTATATTGCCAATGGAAAAAGCACAAACCGTTACCATTTACCTTTTGTCCTGCAGTTACAGGACAGATTTCAGGTAAAAACCATTTACGCACGTCACCTTGAAAAAACAGAATGGAAACGAGTGGATGGCATCAGATACACAGATAAGATTGAGGATATTTATGAGGATCCTGCAATTGATCTTGTGGTTATCTGTACTCCTGCCCCTTTTCACTACACATATGTGAAAGAAGTACTTTCTCATAACAAACACTGTGTATGTGAAAAACCATTCATGGAAACAGAAGCACAGGCAAAAGAATGTTTTACTCTGGCAAAAGAAAAAGGATTACTGCTGGAATGTTATCAGAACAGAAGATTTGATTCTGATTTTCTGACTGTGCAGAAAGTCATCGCCTCCAAAGTACTGGGAGATATACAGGAAGTAGAACTGAGTTTTGATTATTACAGACCTGAAGTACCTGCCAAAGCTCCATTCTCCAGAATCAACTCTTTCTGTTATGGGCATGCCTGCCATACACTGGATCAGGTAATCTCTTACTGGGGCAAGCCGGAATCCATTCATTATGACGTACGACAATTACTGGGTGAGGGACATATGAATGATTACTTTGATCTGGATCTGTATTACGCTCATGCTTTAAAAATATCCATTCACAGCAGTTACTTCAGACTGGTGCCACGTCCTTCCTTTATTGTCTATGGCACAAGAGGAAGATTCATCAAAGAGACAAAAGACTTACAGGAAAGAGATCTCAAACGCTTTTATATGCCTGAAGGACACCCGGATTTTGGAAAAGATACGCCTGCTGAATACGGTACGCTTACATACATGGACTCCGAAGATATCTATCATGAAGAAAAATTTCCAAGTGTACAGGGAGGATATGAGAAATATTATGAAGCTCTCTATGAGACTCTTGTCTATCACAAGGCTCCGCTTGTTACAGAAGAACAGACCTTACTGCAATTACACTATCTCGAAGAAGGAATGAAAGGATTACATTAATGCGTACCTTGTAAATACGTTATAGTGGATATACAATAAATGTGCTAAAGGAGAATATACCTATATGAACGTTACTAAAGATATCTATTATGTTGGTGTCAACGACCACGACATTGACCTGTTTGAAGGACAGTACGTCGTACCAAACGGTATGGCTTATAACTCTTATGTAATCAAAGATGAAAAAATCTGTGTCATGGATACAGTAGACATTCACTTTAAAGAAGAATGGTTATCCAATATTGCCAAAGTACTTGATGGAAGAAAACCTGATTACCTTGTAGTACAGCATATGGAACCTGACCATTCCGCAAATATCCTTTCTTTTCTGGAACTCTATCCTGATACAACCATCGTTACCAATGCACAGGCATTTAAGATGATGAACCAGTTCTTCACATTACCTTCCACCATCAAAACACAGCTTATCAAAGAAAATGACACATTATGTCTGGGCACACATACTTTACATTTTGTCTTTGCGCCTATGGTTCACTGGCCTGAAGTTATCTTCACATATGATGCAACGGATAAAGTTCTGTTCTCCGCAGATGGATTTGGTAAATTCGGTGCTTTAGATGTCACAGAAGACTGGGCATGTGAAGCAAGACGTTATTATTTTGGCATTGTCGGCAAATATGGCATGCAGGTACAGAATGTTTTGAAAAAAGCCGCAAACCTGGACATTCAGACTATCTGCCCACTGCATGGACCTGTCTTAAAAGAAAACCTGGGATATTATCTCAATCTGTATACTACATGGTCCTCTTACACACCTGAAGAAGAAGGTGTAGTCATTGCCTGCTCCAGTGTCTATGGCAATACTGCAAAAGCTGCAGAATACCTGCAATCTGTTCTGGAATCCAAAGGTAAAAAAGTGACTGTATATGATCTTGCAAGATGCGACATGTCTGAAGCAGTAGAAGACGCCTTCAGATATTCCAAACTGGCACTTGCAAGTATTACCTACAATGCTGGTATCTTCCCTCACATGGAAACTTTCATCCACGCCTTAACAGAAAGAGCTTATCAGAACAGAACCATAGGCCTGATTGAAAACGGCACATGGGCACCAGTTGCCAATAAGACCATGAAGTCCATGTTTGAAAAGAGTAAGAACATCACTTTCACAGACACTTCTGTCACCATTCTTTCCAGTATGAAAGAAGCAGATAAAGAGAAGCTGAATCAGCTTGCCGAAGAGTTGTTATGAACAACTCTTTTTTCTTTATCTGCTTAATGCTCATACATTGTTCTGAATAATTTCTGTTATCAACGGCACTATCTGTTTCTTACGCGATATCAGTTTTTCCATTAATCCATGTGAAGGGAAATCTTTGACAAACCAGTCTTTAATCTTACCTTCCAGGTAAAAACAGGACCCGTTATCAGCAACACTTGTAAATACAAGTACCACAAGGTCACAGCTTTTCTCACTGACATATTGTTGCAATGCTTTATCAATGGATTCCTGAATTCTGTCCATAAAGGTGCAGGAAGGAATCACCACCTGAGCAATGATAACCTGGTATCCTTCAATATCAAAAGACTTTACATCCTCCCTTAAATACTCTGCTATGGTTTTTGTCTCTGTATCTTCATTTTGACAAAGAAGCGACACTGCCAGATCCTTTGCCTGTACTCCGGAAACTTTCTCCAGATACCGTGCCATCTTCAAATCTTTGTCTGTAGTAGTAGGAGATTGAAAATGCAAAGTATCGGATATCATCGCCCCTAGTAACAATCCCGCAAGATTGTCAGGTACAGGAATATGGTTTTCAATGAACATACCAGTAATGATGGTAGCAGTACTTCCCACCATTTCATTACGGAAAAGAATAGGCTTATGTGAATAAAAATGGTTCAGTCCTAAAACCTGTTGATAAAACAAATTGTAGTCAAAGTTTAGTACGAATATAAAAAAGGATCTCGTATAA
>CAKVIS010000076.1 GCA_934754415.1 uncultured Bulleidia sp. | reverse complement strand
AAAGAGTGCTCAGTCCATATTGGAAAGAGCACTATATGAAGTCTCTCTGGAACAGAGAGCTAAGAGTCTTGTCGAGATTGAATCCTCTGCACCTGTTGGTTTGACTGACATCTGCAAGATTCCATCAATGACGCAAGAAGCCCAAGTGCTTTAGCCTTGGGTAGTTCACAGATGATATTTGTGCAAGTATGCTCTCTTATATTTTTGGCTTTATTAAAGGAGACAGATATGATAACACCAGAAGAAGCTTATAGATTAATCAAGAAAAAGTACCCAGATAAATTTTATGGAATTTTATGACGGATTGTTAAATGAATTGATCAAATTTAATGATTTTGTAGACAGAGCAAAAAAAGATGATTTTTCTCTGGCATCAGTATATGGAATGGAAAAACAAGCTTCATTTTATATGCAATATCGCAATGCAAGAATAAAAGATTAAATTTAAAGCTTTTAGACGGATGTATTCAAAAAGAAATCTGGGGCTTTTTTTGTTTTAACTCCTAAACTATCATATTTTCAATTTTGAATATTATTTCGGGCAAATTTACATATATTATGTAAACGCTTTGATACAATATACATAGGTAAAAGGAGAGAAAATAAATGGCACATTTTCCAGAAGGATTTTTATGGGGCGGCGCAGTAGCTGCAAACCAGTATGAAGGTGGATGGAACCTCGGTGGCAGAGGCCCAGCAATGACTGACGTTACTACAGGTGGTACAGTCAATGAAAATAGAAAGATTACATATATTGATAAAGAAGGTAATCATTGCACATTAGAAAGAGAAGGAAAACTTCCTGAAGGTGCAAAATATGCAGTATTGGATGAATGTCACTATCCTAACCATGAAGCAGTAGATGGATATCATCACTATAAAGAAGATATCGCATTATTTGCGGAAATGGGATTCAAGCAGTTCAGAATGTCTATTTCCTGGTCAAGACTTTATCCAACAGGATTGGAAAAAGAACCAAATAAAGAAGGTGTTGAATTCTATCGTGACATGTTTAAGGAAATGCAGAAGTATGATATTGAACCATTGGTAACAATCTGGCATTTCGATACACCATTGTATCTGGAAGAACATTGTGGTGGATGGACAAACAGAGAAACAATTGACCACTTTGTTAGATTCGCAACAACATGCTTTACAGAATATAAAGGACTTGTTCATAACTGGCTGACATTCAATGAAATCAACAACACAATCATGTTCCTGGACTTTGCTGGTGGAGAACATACAGATGAAGAATATCAGGAAGCTTATCAGCATTTACACTATAAATTTGTAGCTTCTGCTAAGGCAGTACAGATTGGTCATGCGATTGATCCAACAAATATGATTGGATGCATGATCTGTGGTATTACTAACTATCCAGCTACATGTGATCCAAAAGATATCTTAGCTTGCCAGCATCAGTGGGAAAAGAATATCTACTATTGTGGTGATGTTCAGTGCTTAGGTGAATATGGTTCTTATGTTACCAGACTTTGGAATGAACACAATGTACATTTAGATATTACAGAAGAAGACCTTGCAGACCTTGCCAGAGGTACAGTGGATATGTATACATTCTCTTACTACATGTCTTCTCTGGTAACAACACATAAGGTTACAGATAAGGTGTCTGGTAACTTCTCTGCTGGTCAGAAGAATGAATATCTTGAATATTCTGACTGGGGATGGGCAGTAGATCCGGATGGATTACAGTACTATCTAGAAATGATGTATCAGAGATATAACTTACCAATGATGGTCGTTGAAAATGGTTTAGGTGCTTATGATACAGTTGAAGAAGATGGTTCAATACATGACCCATTCAGAATTGAATACTACAGAAAGCATATTGAAGCAATGGATAAAGCAATTGCGAATGGTGCAGATGTTATTGGCTATACAACATGGGGATGCATTGACGTCGTTTCTGCTGGTACAGGTGAAATGAGAAAGAGATATGGATTCATCTATGTTGATATGGATGACGAAGGCAAGGGAACAATGAATCGTTCTCGTAAAGATTCTTTCTACTGGTATAAGAAAGTTATTTCCAGCAATGGGGATGATCTGACAGATTCATTTGAAAAGTAATTCAGGAAACAGTCTCAAAAATGAGGCTGTTTTTTCATACCAAAATTTTTGAAGAATGGTTGGTTTGCCAACTTTTCTACGATCATACATCATTAGAAACTCAAAGGTCTCACTATTATACAATTCCATTAAATGACACATTTCTTCTTTTCTGCCGTACATTTATAATTCATCCTACATACACCTGTATACTTACGAGTAGTATATCAATAGTTATTGAAATTTATTGGATTGATTATCGTCATAAATTAACATCATTAAGCTTTAGGGTCATTGATAAGGTATGGCATTTAAAGCATGCGTATAGTTTATTTGTGTGATTGCCATAACAGTCTTTACTTCTCAGATTGAAAAATCAAGAGAAGCAACGGATGCGGCAAATATTCGTAATGCCTATGCTGAATTGATGACAAGAGTGATTACAGAAGATTTACCTCCAAGCATAATAAAAACAGGAACAGTAAGCTCCTGCAGTAGTAATTAAAATAGTAATGACAAGTAATCCTGTCTTGAGTCAAGTATTCTGAGTATTTCGATATTCTCTTTATTGACATTGTAGAATACAAGTTGTTTAGATACGATTAAATAACGGAATGATGTATCTATGTTGAAACGGTCGGACATTTTAGGACCTAAATAAGGGTTGTCTTTCAATAATGAAATTGTATCTACAATGTTACTTTTAAGGTTCTTTGCGGCTTGAGTATTATGAAACTGATTAATAATATAGCTTTCGATGTTAAGAAGATCGTCAATTGCTGCTTTTTTATAGATAATCTTCATTTTATAAACCTAACAGCTTTTTGGCTTCTTCTTCTGAATAAGATTCAGTACAATCCATACCAATTTCTAATTCTTTCATTAATTTAGATAAAGCCTTTGCTCTCATTTTTTCGGAATTGTCTTCAGTTACAGAAAAGGGAAAACCACCTGTATTTAATGCTTGTTGAAAAAATACATTTACGGCATCTGTTAAAGTTAACCCATTTTTTGCAAAAACTTCTTCTAATTCACTTTTTATTTCTGAATTCATGCGGATTCTAAATACATCATCCTTTTGAGCATTGATTACGTTATGCATAATTAGCACTTCCTTTCATAAACAGTATAAACAGTATCTCATAGAATATCAATAAATGTGGCAACGGTGTAACTACAAAGCTTTGGAATTTGAATTCTTTTTTTGCCATAGATTTCAAAATTTATCCTACATACATCTGTACATTTATGAGTAGTATACTTTGGAGTTATTGAAACTTATTGGATTGATTATCGTCGTGAATTAACATCATTACTCTTTTTGCTCGTTGATAAGTAACAACAGGAAATATGGTATTTAAGGCATCCGTATAGTTTATTTGTGTGATTGTGATAGAATACAACAGAAAAAAGATGGTATGTATATGAACAGAAAAAAAGGATTTACATTAGCGGAATTATTGATTGTAGTGGCAATCATAGGTGTTTTGGTAGCTGTTGCCATCCCCATCTTTACTTCTCAGATTGAAAAATCAAGAGAAGCAACGGATGCGGCAAATATTCGTAATGCCTATGCTGAATTGATGACAAAAGTGATTACAGAAGATACAGCAGATTCGATAGAAGTTACTTTAAATCAAAAGAAAGATGACTAGCAGACAAACATTGATTTTCCATGTGAAGAAATTGGAAAACCAAAAGCTGATGGGAAAGCAACTGTTTCTTATGAAAACGGGAAGGCAGTAATCAGGCATAGTGACAGTCATTCTGGAGGTGGTTCTGTAACGGATACGTTGGATACTATTCGAGCCAATACAATTCCCTATCAAAAGCATGAAAATCCAGTGGATGCAAAATCTGAAAGAGGAACTGTATATACAGATCAGGGAAAGTATTATATTGTCGATGAAGAAAAACCATTCAAAGATTTTGATGATACTCTTAAAGATGGAAAACATGGGATATGAGAAGTACATTTTAATGATGTACGAGAGGTAGAAAATATCCAGAAAGATATAGGTGGTTTATCTCAAGGCTGTATTATCCATGATAAAAGTACCGGTCAATATTATGTATATACCGGTTCTAATCAATCATTGAACGGTCAGGATCAAAGAGACAGATATCTGATTGCCTTAAACTGATGTTTGTTACGGTTGTAAGCTAATCTGAATGCAGATTATAAATAACCTGTTGTATCGGATAACGCTAAGAATAAGACATCATCAGCGGAGGGAAACTCTGCTTTTTTTACCCATGTTACGGCCAGTGTAATATGGTGATACAGAAAACTGCTGTTTATTTTCTTTGTGTCTTTCATTGCGTGCATGCTGTAACAGACACCTTTTGCATCGTAACTATCAAAAGAATAACAATACTCATCTGAATCTTTCAAAAAGTCTTCTGTATCAAAACAACAAAAACCAAGCATTAATTCTCCATTTTCACAAATTAACAGATCCGATCTTTCATCAGAATCACTGAATTCCAGAATATTTTCATCAAACCCACAGGTGATGATATCTCCTTTTTGAGGGCTATACTTTAGTAGGACGATAAATAATGCGTTTCTAAATTGAAAATAGGCTATCAAAATCGGTCTTGGAACT
>CAKVIS010000075.1 GCA_934754415.1 uncultured Bulleidia sp. | reverse complement strand
GAATTGCTCCTTTTGTAGGTGCATTACTTGCTGCTTTGTTCTGCCATTTGTTTTTAGGTATTTAATATTAGAAAAGACAGATATTCAAAATTATATTGAATATCTGTCTTTTTTATGCCTGAATGACAGCAATATGATTTTTTTGGAGTGACTGTTTCTGAGAATCTGTAAGATTAGTATCTGTAATCAATGTGACAGGATGACTCTCCAGTTCCATTGGAATATTGCCGGCATGACCAATCTTGTCACTTTCTGAGACAACGTAGATATTTTCTGCGGATTCTGCCATATCTTTGACTGCCTGTGCACGCAGGGTATCTTTGTTGGTGAATCCTGTTTTTTCAGTATAGCCATCTGCTCCTATAAAGAAGGAGTGTACATAATACTTTCTTGTCAGCTCTTTAATCATAGGCCCTACTACACACTGACTGGATGGCTGATAGATACCTCCCAGTAAGATCAAAGTTCCATGAAAATAAGGTCGGATGTATTCACAGATAAAGGCGGAATTGGTGAGAATGGTCAGATCTTTCTTTTTTGTAGCTAAAATCATGGCTAATAAAGCACAGCAACTACCACTTTCTATAAAAATGATGTCACCATCTTTAACAAGAGTACTTGCAGTGAAGGCGATTTTTTTCTTTTCTTCATAATGATAGGCAAGTCTTCCATTAATATTATCGGGATTATTTCTTACAGCAAATCCGTGTTTTCTGTGAATCAGGTCTTTTTCTTCCAGTTCATCCAGATCTTTACGTATAGTAACCTGAGAGACCTGTAATAAGGCGGAAAGTTCTACAACTTCTGCTTTTTTCTGCCTGGTGATATATTCCAGTATCTGATTTTGACGCTCTGCTTTTTTCATATTAAAAGAATGCCTCTATCTTATGCTGAATAAAAATATTTTTGTAGTCTTCCAGGTCTTCTCTATGATACGCAGGTGTATCTTTGTATGCATAGTTTTCGTCCAGAAGAGAGTATTTGTTTTCTCCGAACTGGTGAAATGGAAGCAGCTGTACTTTTGGAATGTCCATGGACTGAAACAGAAGAGCAAACTGTTTTGCGTCTTCAGGAGTATCATTGAATCCTGGAATGACAGGAATTCTTGGCAGAATTTCTTTATGCATTTCTACTGCCATGCGCATATTGGAAAGAATCTTTGCATTATCCACACCTGTTCCTTCTTTATGACGTACAGGATCCCAGTGCTTCATGTCCATTAATACATAGTCGACATGATTCAGAACTTTTCTGAAAGTGTTCTGATCTGCATATCCTGTGGTTTCACAACAGGTATGAATGCCGGCTTCATGTGCTTTCTGTAATAAATCGATGGCAAAATCGGGCTGAGAAAGAATTTCTCCTCCGGAGATGGTTAAGCCTCCACCACTTTCTTCATAGAAGACTTCATCCTGCTTTACAATACGTAATATTTCCTCTGTGGACTGCAGTTCTCCTTCCTTTGTCAAAGCAGACTGAGGACATACTTCCAAGCATTGGAAACAGGAAGTGCATGCAGAGTGAGTGATGTGAAATGTACCGTCTGTAAATGTAATGGCATTTGATGGACATACGGATGCACATCTTTTGCACTGTACACATTTTTTTGTGTCATGAAGTATCTGTACTTTAACTGACTGACTTTCCGGGTTGGCACACCATTGACATCTTAAAGGGCAACCTTTAAAGAAAACAACTGTACGGATACCTGGTCCGTCATTGACACTGAATTTCTGAATATTAAATATAGTTCCCTGCATGAGCATACTATAACACACGGAACGAAATAATAAAAGTTACGAATGAAAGCTATTTAATGCAAATTATTGACTTTATAGAAAATAGTATTTAAATTGTGGATGTGAACATTTCAAATGAAACCTTGGAGGAAACTATGGAGAATACAGCACACTTTGGATCATTGACGCCACGTATGCAGGCATTCAGAGAAGAAGTCCTGGATGAAAAACCGTATATTGATGCAGAACGAGCATTGTTATGTACAAAAGCCTATCAGGAAAATCTGAACCAGCCAAGAGGTATGGTACGTGCACTGATGTTGAAAGAAATTCTTGAAAACATGACAGTGTATATTGAAGATAAGACACTGCTGGCAGGAAACCAGGCAACTAAAAATAAAAATGCGCCGGTCTTTCCGGAATATACCATGAAGTTTATTATAGATGAACTCGATCTGTTTGAGAAAAGAGACGGGGATGTATTCTATATCACGGAAGAAACAAAACAACAGCTAAGAAGTATTGCTCCTTTCTGGAAAAACAATACATTAAGAGACAGAGGGGAAGCCTATCTTCCAGAAGAAGTCAGTGTGTTTATGGAAACAGGTGTCTTTGGTATGGAAGGTAAGCTGAATGCAGGAGATGCGCATCTGGCAGTGAATTATCCAAGAATTCTGAAAGAAGGTATTAAAGGATATCTGGAAAGAGTCAATACTTTACAGAGTGCACTGGATCTTGCTCAACCGGAATCCATAGAAAAGTATTTATTCTATAAAGAAGAAAGAATTGTTTTAGAAGCAGTACATACATTTGCTTTAAGATACAGTCGTCTTGCAAAAGAAATGGCTGACAAAGAAACTGACAGTGCAAGAAAACAGGAACTGCTGGAAATGAGTGATATCTGTTCCAGAGTGCCGTATGAACCGGCTTCTTCTTTTAAAGAAGCTTTACAGTCTGTCTGGTTTATACAGCTGATTTTACAGATTGAATCCAATGGGCATTCTTTAAGTTATGGAAGGTTTGACCAGTACATTGATCCATTCTATGAAGCAGATATTCAAAAAGGCATTCTGAGTGAACAGGAAGCTCTGGAGTGGTTAAGCTGTCTTTGGATCAAGACACTGACCATCAATAAAGTCAGATCTCAGGCACATACCCTGAGCTCTGCCGGTTCTCCTATGTATCAGAATGTCACTATCGGTGGGCAGACCACAGATCATAAGGATGCGGTCAATCCTTTCAGCTTTGTGGTATTAAAGTCAGTTGCCCAGACAAGACTTACGCAGCCTAATCTGACAGTAAGATATCATGCCAACCTCAACCCTGCGTTCTTTGATGAATGTATGGAAGTGATGAAACTGGGATTTGGTATGCCTGCTTTTAATAACGATGAAGTGATTATTCCTTCTTTTATGCAGTGGGGTGTAAAAGAGGAAGATGCCTATAACTACAGTGCTATTGGTTGTGTGGAAACCGCTGTACCTGGTAAATGGGGCTACAGATGTACTGGTATGTCTTATGTGAATTTTCCAAGAATGTTATTATGTGCCATGAATAATGGTGTGGATTTGACAAGCGGGAAAAGATTTACCAAAGGGTATGGGTATTTTACAGACATGACTTCTTTTGAAGAACTGATGGAAGTCTGGGATAAAACTATAAGAGAAATTACCAGATACAGTGTAATTGTGGAAAATGCCATTGATAAAGCCAGTGAAAAAGATGTGCCGGATATGCTGTGTTCTGCTTTGACAGATGATTGTCTTGCAAGAGCAAAGACTATCAAAGAAGGTGGAGCGGTATATGATTACATTTCCGGCTTACAGGTGGGTATTGCCAATATGGCGGATTCTTTGTCCTGCATTAAAAAACTGGTGTTTGAAGAAAAGAAACTAAGCACAGAACAGTTATGGAATGCGATTCTTGATGATTTTACATCAGAAGAAAATCAGAAGATTCAGCAGATGCTAATTGAAGGTGCGCCTAAATATGGTAATGATGAAGATGAGGTGGACAGTCTTGCAGTAGAAGCCTATGCACCATATCTTGAGGAAATTGCAAAATATCCTAATACACGTTATCAAAGAGGACCAATCGGAGGTATTCGTTATGGAGGTACTTCCAGTATTTCCGCTAATGTGGGACAAGGTATGGGTACCATGGCTACACCGGATGGAAGAAATGCGTATGAGCCTCTTGCGGAAGGTTGTTCTCCACAACATAATGCAGATAAACACGGACCGACAGCCGTCTTTAAATCTGTATCCAAGTTGCCTACGGAAAAGATTACGGGCGGTGTATTATTAAATCAGAAGATGACACCGCAGATGGTTTCCACAAAAGAAAATACAATGAAACTGGAAATGTTGATCAAAGCTTTCTTCAACAGACTGCATGGATATCATGTACAGTACAACATTGTTTCTAAAGAAACATTGATTGATGCACAGAACCATCCTGAAAAACATAAGGATCTGATTGTCAGAGTTGCAGGATACAGTGCTTTCTTCAATGTGCTGAGTAAGAAAACACAGGATGATATTATTGGACGTACAGAACAGGAGTTATAAGAAGATCATGAAACTATTTATTGATGATGCAAATGTAGAAAAAATTAAGGAAATTTATGCGTATTATCCGGTAGATGGGGTTACTACCAATCCAAGTATTTTAGCAAAAACCGGAAGAAATCCAATGGACGTATTGACAGAGATTCGTTCTGTTATCCAAGAAGATACTTTGTTTGTACAGGCTGTTGCACAGGATGCTGAAGGGATGGTGGAAGATGCCGAAAAGATTGTGAAAGCTTTTGGTAAAAATACAGTTGTAAAGATTCCTTCCATTAAAGAAGGATTTAAGGCAATGAAGATATTGTCTGAAAAGAACATCTCTGTTTGTGCTACGGTAGTGTATACACCAATGCAGGCATATCTTGCGGCTAAGGCCGGTGCTGTTTATGTAGCACCATATGTGAACAGAATTGATAATATGGGATATGACGGAGTCAATGTGGTGAAGGAAATCCAGGATATTCTGGATACAAACGGGTTCAGTTGTATGGTACTGGCAGCTTCCTTTAAGAACTCTCAGCAGGTTAAAGAACTGGCTATGTACGGAGTAGGTTCTTCTACGTGTGCTCCTGATGTAATTGAAGGTTTTGTAAAGAATATGGCTATTGATGGTGCAGTAGCAGATTTTGTCGAAGATTATAAAAATCTGACAGGAAGAACTTCTTTCTGATGTAAGGAAACAGGATTTTGTGAAATATTATGTTACTATTCACCGATAACTCAATAAACAAAAAAATCTGTCAATAGCAGTTATCCACAAAATGAAGAAAATTTCTAA
>CAKVIS010000074.1 GCA_934754415.1 uncultured Bulleidia sp. | reverse complement strand
TTAGAAATTTTCTTCATTTTGTGGATAACTGCTATTGACAGATTTTTTTGTTTATTGAGTTATCGGTGAATAGTAACCAGATTCACAATGTTATTGCATTGCTCATTTGATAATTTTTGAAATGACAACACACTTCAAAAACACCACAGGATATCCTGTGGTGTTTTGTTACAGTTTCTGAGGGATCAGACTTGCATTCATACTCTTTGGACGTCTTGCGTTCACTCTTCCAATCTTGAAGATACCGCTGGCTGTAATACTTACTTCTGGTAAACGTCCAGGATATTTTTCCTGATCTGCCTGTCTTAAATAGATTCTTCCCTGAATCATGACTCTGTCCCCTTCTTCAAGGTCATAGGCTTCATCCGCATGATAGCCTTTTGCACTGAAGGAAATCACATTTTCAGAGCCAAGATCATCATGTACATGATAATACGTTCTGCTATGTGTCTCTTTTAACATGACACCGATTTTTTTATCCAGATTACGTACAGTCACTCTGCCGAATGCCATCTTTTCACTCTTGTCTTTACCAAGATCTGTACGTAAATGTACAATACCGTCATGCTCAATCGTACCGATTACCGTCACGTAATAACAAACAATCTCACGATGCTGATCACGAATGGTTTCAAATAAAAAATAGTCTTTAGCTGCCATTATTTAACCCCTTATATATTGTTGATGTGTAATGTATAGATGTGATATCTGATTCACGTTGTTTATGATACCAAAAAAAAAGAGAGATTTCTCTCTCTATTTCAAGAATTTTGCCAGGGTCTGATGCAGCTGTGCAATATCCACAGGTTTTGTCAGATGCGCATTCATACCTGCCATCAGGCTTCTTTCCACATCTTCATGGAACGCATTGGCACTCATGGCAATAACAGGAACTGTTTTTGCGTCCTCTTTTTCCATAGAACGTATTTCTTCAGCTGCCTGTAATCCATCTTTTACCGGCATCATGATATCCATCAGGATGGCATCATAGGTACCCGGAGTACTGTTTTTAAACATGTCGACTGCCTCTTGACCATTCCATGCCTTATCCACATGTATCTTTTCTTTCTCCAGCAGGAATTCAATGATTTCCATGTTCATTTCATTGTCTTCTACCACCAGAACACGTTTTCCTTCAAGAGAACCCGCAAGTACTTCCTCCTCATTTTTATCTGTCTGTGCAGTATATTGTGTATCTATATCCAGTGGCAGGATCACCGTAAAGACAGAACCCTTTCCAGGTGCACTTTTCAAAGTAACTGTACCATGCATGACTTCTACAAGTTCTTTAGTAATTGCCAATCCAAGTCCTGTACCTGTATAGGTACTTCTTGCAGGATTCGTTTCCTGTGAGAATGGTTCAAAAGCTTTTTTCTGAAACTCTTCACTCATGCCAAGTCCGGTATCTTCACAGATAAAGCAATACTTTCCATCCTCCAATTCACTTGCACATAAACGTACCCTTCCTTTAGATGGTGTATACTTAATCGCATTGGACACAAGATTCTGCAATATCTGCTGTAAATGCAAAGGACTTCCTAATACATGAGTATGACGCAATGCCTGAGTTTCCAGAGTAAAACTCACACCTGCAGTTTCTGCCTGTACATTGGTAACTGACTGCAATGTTTCAAGCATGGACACTAAATCCAGAGGTACATGCTCTATGTGCACATTACCGGATTCCAGTTTGTTCATATCCAGCACATTATTCACAAGATCCAGTAAGAATCCTGATGCACGTTCTATCTTATCCCTGCATTCTTTCTGTTTCTGCATATCCTCAGGATAATGATTGCCTATCTCTATCATTCCTCTGATACCGTTGATTGGTGTACGGATATCATGAGACATTCTTCTTAAGAAGTCAGTCTTGGCAATATTGGCACGTTTTGCTTCAATAGCTGTCTTTTCCAGTTTCTTATTGAATTCCAGTTCTCTGACTTTGGACTGTGTAATATCCATAGTCAGATATAAAGCCTCGACCACATTACCTTCTTCATCCCATGTCTGAGGAACAATACTTGTAGTAATCCAGCCATCCTTGACATCTTTATAAGAATAGCTGAGATTTCTGGCATGCTGTAATCTTTCTGCCACACTGGTGTAGTTTGAAAATTCCATGTGTCCTTTCTGACATTCTTCCTGAATAAATTCAGAAGTAAAAGTCTTTAAGACCACTGAGACATTCATGCCATCTTTTATTCTGTCCTTAATGGATTCCGGCACTTTAATGACTTCTATCTTTCCATTGAACAGATTCACACTGAACATGGTACTGTACATATCTCCAATCGCATCTACAATACGATACTGTTTCTTCAAAGCTTCCACATTCTGTCTTTCCATATAGTTCTGGTACATCAAAAAAGCTATCCAGAAAAGAACATATATCAGTAATCCTGCCAGCAGAATCACAATCAGATTTTTGTAAACAGCTATAGATGGAAAAAATACATAAATCAGATATTCTCCAGAAATAAACTTTGCCCCATACCACTCACTTTCCTCACACACAAAGCTTTGCAGATCTTCCGATGGAACAAACGTATAATTAGCCAGTAAGGCCTGAACCTTCTCACTATCTTCTTCATTAGAACATAACACCGTATTTTCATCATTGCATACCACTACGATACCATTTTTAGGAAAGGTAATATTGGTAAACAGCGAATTAAGAATACTGGTCTTTGTAAGATCATCATATCCAGATTTCCTTGTACATCCCAGAAGAATTCCCGGCTGATCCTTTCTTGCCATGACAACCACATCATATTCTTCACCGTTCACCATTTCTCTTTTCAAAAATTCTTTTTCAGGATACGCATAGACATCCGTGATATACTCTCTGGATAAAAACTCTTCCCAGTCAGCATAAGGGTCTTCCTGGGTTCCCCATTGAGCTTCCACTTCCTCATTGCCATTCATGACAATGATGGCATCCAGATGCTGATCATTCACATATTCATCAAGACGTGTACTGCCTTCTTCCAGTAACCTGGAAAATTCAGTCATCTTATCTGATAAGCGTATAAGACTTTTGGACATATCGTTATACATGTACTGGTCATAGATTTGAAGACGCTGACGTGCAAAGGCAAACACTTCATCTCTGTCCACATCTGCAGAATGTATGGAATACGTTCCCACTACAGAAAAAACAATCAAAAAGAGTACTAAGGCACCTACAGCACTCATAATATGCAATTTACGATTTCCTCCAAACAGGCTCCACTTCTTTTCAGTCATCTATTCCTCCAAGGGCATATTCTGCATCCAGACCATATTTTTCTACTATCTTTCGAATTGTACCATCCTGTTTCAAACTGTTCAGTTCTTTATCCAGACTCTTTACAAAAGTGGAATCATACGTTTTTGAAAAAGCCACGCCCAGATCTGAAGAATATATGTTTTCTTCCAGAGATCTGAAAGCATCCGGATTTGTGTCTATAAAGGAACGCATCGCGCTTTCATGACCGCAGATACCATCCAGATATCCTTTTCTCATTGCTCCATAGATTTCATTTACATTTGAAAAAGAATATATTTTTCTCACTTCAGGCAATCCATATTCCTCATGATGAATCAGAATTTCTTCAGGTTTGGTTGTGGCCTGTACACCAATTTCTTTTCCCTGAAGATCCTGCAAGGTAAATATATCACTGTTCTTTCGTACCACAACAAGCTGTCTGGAATGCATATACGGACCTGCCCATTGATATTCCTCTTCTCTTCCATTCATGGAAAAACTCCCCCACAGACAGTCAATAGAACGATTCTGTAACAATACTTTTTTCTTTTCCCAGTCTATTTTCGTAAATACAGGTTGCACGCCCATAGCTTCAAATGCCATTCTTGCAATGTCCACATCCACACCAGTAAACTCTCCTTCTTCATTCATATAAAAGAAAGGATGCACTTCATCACTGCCTACATATACAGTCTTTGTATACTGTTTTTCCTTTGCCCTTGTACATCCTGTAAAAAGCAAACACATGCAGATACACAACAGACATTTCACTGTTCTCTTTTTCATCGTAACTATTTTTACATAGATATTCTCAATTTCAAGTATAATAAAATAACGAAAGAGGGACGAAATATGTTACAAGCAATAAAACCAATCTCCATTACAGAGATTGAAGGCTTTTCCATAGGCCAGGCAGAACTGATGGAATCAGGAACTGGTGTGACGGTTATTCTCACAGGTGAAAAAGGAGCCACCTGCGGTGTAGATATTCGCGGAGGAGGCCCAGCTTCCAGAGAATGCGGATTATTGAATCCTTTAGCAGCCAACGATGCCGTACATGCTGTAGTATTATCCGGAGGTTCCGCATTTGGACTTGACTCCGCTTCTGGTGTCATGAAATATCTGGAAGAAAAAAATATAGGGTTTCCTACAAGTTGCGGTGTAGTACCTATCGTATGTGCAAGCTGTATCTATGATCTTGAGTTTGTCACAAACAAGATAAGACCAGATGCAGCGCTTGGATATCAGGCATGTCTGAATGCACCTAACTTTCAGGAAGGTAACTATGGTGCAGGATGCGGAGCCACCTGTGGTAAAGCCATGGGTGAAAAATTCATGATGAAAGCAGGTATCGGTCAGGCCGCAATACAGTTGGGAGATTTCAAGATTGGTGCTGTAGTTGTTGTCAATGCCATGGGAGATATCTTTGATCCTCATACAGGCAAAAAGATTGCCGGTATGTTAAATCCTCAGGGCAACCTGGAAACTTCCACGCTGGATGTACTATGTTCAATGCCAGCCCCAAACGAAAAAGAAAATACCACTATTGGTGCCATCTTTACCAATGCCAGATTCAACAAAACAGAGCTCACTAAAATTGCAGGTATGGCTCATGACGGTTTTGCAAGAGCCATCAACCCTGTGCACACCATGTTTGATGGTGATTCCATTTATGCACTAAGCAGTGGAGATATCCAGGTCGACATCAATATTGCCGGCAGTCTTGCTGCAGAAGTCATGGCTCAGGCTATCGTCAATGCCGTAAAGCATACCACTGCAAGTCATGGTGTACCATGTGCCAGTGACATTCACTGACCAAATAAATATCCACCAGCTTAGCTGGTGGTTTTTCATATGCGGGCATAGCCCTGCTCTCAAAGCGGCGCTTTACAG
>CAKVIS010000073.1 GCA_934754415.1 uncultured Bulleidia sp. | reverse complement strand
ATAATTACTTTTAGCATTGAATCATAAGTTTTTAAAGAACATTTTCAGCATTGTTTTTATTGCGCGCTGATCACAATATGTATATCTCCAGCTTTACCTGCTGTTAGATATCTCTTGAGTTTTCGACACTACTCAAGAATAAATACCTGATCTGTTTCTGTACTTATATAAAGAATAGGTAAGTGTTAATGCGCCAAATCCATAGACTAAGTTAAATGGTCCATAGATTAAACCTGTTCTGCTTTCATAGTGTCCTCTTGTGATTAAACACCAGATAGTTTCAATAATGACACCTGCAAAACAGCCTATAAAGAATACCCAGAACAGTTTGTGGAAGGTGGCACCTGCCGCAAAGTGTTTGGTAATCTTTTCTTCATAATCAATTTCAGCATTAGTAGGTTTTACAGGTAAGATACGTAGTTTCTTATTCTGTTTCTTTTCTACTCTTTCTGCTTCTTTAACTCTTGTTCTTAATTCATCTGCCTGATTGCTTGCTTTCATGGATAGTCTTGCAAGGTTTTCTGCAGATCTGGTTAATAAGTCAGCTTCTTCCAGCATGGCATTTTTAAGTCTAGGCATGGAAGAGATACCTTCTTTAGTACCTTTGGCTAAGGCATCGTATTGAGAGTTTAATGCTGCAGTAGTATCGTTTTCTAATTCCTGTAAATCTTGCTGGACGTAAGAGTATCGTATAACCAGTTTTTCATTAATCGCATTTGTATTTAACTGTGTTTCTTTCTTTTTAGACATGTATGCATTATAGGGCAATTCAGTACAGTATTCCAGAAGGAAGGTAAAAAGAAATGATTAAAAACTGGTTACATCACAAGTGGTTAAAAGAAACCATGACAATGTCTGAATTACTGGAAAAGTACAGACAGGAAGTATTACTTGTTTCTCATTTAGCTATTGGGACAAGAAACGGATACACTTCAGCAATACGGTGTATGCATAAAATGGAGATAAGTACAAAAAGAGTAAAAGATATAGACAGAGGTTATCTGCAGTCTTTCTTTGATGGGTTAAGTGAAGGATTTTATGATCTTGAAGGTAAATATCATAAAGGGTTTGGCAAATCCAGAATACTGGCGTATTCAGCAGTATTACAGGGCAGTCTGGAATATGCAGTACTCTCTCTAAAGATACTGAAAAGTACTCCCATGCAGGGAGTACATTTAGTATCTGTAAGGAATGAAAAGACTTTATTTCAAAGAATTGAAGATTGTAAATTGTTAAAACATGAAGAGTATTTAAAAATCATAGACTATCTTACCAAGATACATAATCCTCATGTTTTACCAATCCAAATCAGTTACTATACCGGATTAAGACTTGGAGAAGTGTGTGCTTTAACATGGGAAGATGTACATTTGGAAGAACAGTATCTTGTTGTAAGAAGAGCTGTGGTATTAAACTGTGAAGCTGAAAAGAACAGATTGGAATTAACTTCTCCTAAAAGAGATAAAGTCAGATATGTAGAGTTTGGAAAAGTGTTAAAAGATATTCTTGTACAGGCTAAGTTACAACAGGAACTTTGCAGGAAAAACTTACAAGATACATATCAACAGAATTACTATGTAACTCTCAGAGAAAACAATACAACTCATTTTGCATTACACTCTGGAAAGATAACTAATCTTACTACAGAAAAAGAATTACATCTCGTATGTGTTAAACAAGATGGTGCGTTTATTAACAGAAGATCACTTGGATGTTTGTGTGTAAGATTAAATAAACATGTGGAAGGACTGGAAGATTTCCACTTCCATACGTTAAGACATACATATGCAAGTAATCTTTTAAAGTATGGTGCTAATATGTCTGAAGTAAAAGAATTATTAGGTCATGAAGATATTCGTACGACTATGAATGTGTATGTACATAATTACAGAAAGGATTTAGTAGAAAGAGTAAAGGTGCTGGATTCATTACAGTAAAAAAGAGAACCTGCAATGTGTATGGCATTGCAGGTTAGACAAATACTTTGAAAATAGGTACGTTAATTTCTACAAAAGCTAAACATCTAAACGAAAAATAGGTATATCAGAAATTGTTTGAGATGTTCGAAAGATTCTTAAGTCACCGCTTTTCTGTCGGTAATCTTCTCCAAATCATTTTTGCTGAAACAGCATGATTCAAGCATTTTTTCATAGTGCTCATTTCTCTGATGGTTGTAGTCGATAGGGCGCAGTGAGATAGTTTTTACAATCTTTTTGAGTAAAATCAAAAACAGAATTTTAAAAAAAGCATGGCAGGATTTTTTTGGTAGTGAGTTCAAACTGGCATTTTATCCGATATTGGAGAGGAGTACGGGAAGATAGAGTGAAAATCGGGAGAAAGCCATACACCGCAGAATAGAGCTTCAAACTGATAAAAATCTATTTTTTGGTGTTGCAAATGGATGTATTCCCTATCAACTTGGATAGTGTGCTCGTTGTGATGAACAAGGAGCAATCCTACAAGAAGCGACTGCAGTTCCACATCATGAAGATTCTTCTCATGGAATTCTTTTGTTCTCTGATATTCTGTCTATCACACGTAAAAGTCTTCGTATATCCTGATGCTGAATGAATTCAGTAGGAAGATGAAGTGAAAGAGGACTTATAGTATAGTTGCAAACTTCTAGCACTTCTTTGCAGAGCTCTGAGTATAGTAACAACAATGGACGACAGTAGGGCTATTATAGTGTGTTAATTTCCGCTTCTAAATTGCAGATTGTGTTCATGACAGCCTCAAAGTTTGGTACATCACCATAGAGCATATCCTTCATTGCTTCGTAATCTGCGGTCAATGCTGCAAATCGATAATCCGGTGGAATCAGTTTTAAAGTGCCAGGAACAGCTTGCTGGTACTTTACCCAAGTTCTTGGATAGAACTTCATTTTGAAGTCTACTACCGTTTTCAACAATTCTATCCGAGCAAAGGCATTTTCTTTGACCGGTGTCATGGACATGCGATACAGGTCATAGTAGTGCCTGCTATACCGTTGCGGCATTTTTGAACTTTCGGGCCTGTTGGCTTCATGGTGCAAAATAGTTGCCTTCTCCCAGAAAGTTCGCTCTGGTGTAACAGTCAGAACAGCCGTGCCTTTTTGCTCAAAGACTTTCGGATAATAGGTCGCGGCATAGGGCTCGATCTGAGCAATTTTAGCGGGTGTCCAAGCGGCCAGCGCACCGATTTCCAAACGAATGACCTGTAAGGTCGCAAAGTTTGTAAACAGGTGCGGATAGGCAAAGATAACGGTTTGCTTGTCCTTCTCGTCTATGTGGATGTTTGCCTCATAGCCAAGTTCCTTAGAAAGTTCTGCCTGAATGGTGGGACAAAACTGCTCTGCAAGGAAAACTTCCGCTCGCGTATTTGCCTCTTTGTTGAACGCATCCTGCTTCGTATTAGAACGCTTTTCCCAAGGTTCATTCTTGCTATATCCTAGTACCCGCCAATCCAAAATCAGGTCAGTATCTTCTGAAAAGCGGCTGATCAAATTGAATGCCTTAGAAAGACTGGTGCCGCCTTTGAAGGTAATAGCACCCTTCCAAGGACAGCGGTGGAACAGATAATCTAAAGTAAAGCATACCCAAAAATCTTTTTCTATGATGGCATCATTCAAGCCCATCTTATCTGCTGTATTTCGGAACAGTTCGCGTCGGTCACTTTCCGACAATCGTGCTACATTTCTCATTGTGTGTCACCTCTACATATTTTTCGTATTGTATCATAAACCCAATCTGTGGATTCTGTTGCCTCTTTCAAACAGGCTTGTTTTTCATCCTCGGAGAGCTTTTCAGAAAGGGTCAGTATGATTTCAGGCGTCACATTGGGTCTTCCCAGAGTTTTCAGTGCCTGAATCACCAAACTCGTCATGTAAGACAGGCCAGTGATTTCCTTGTTGGTTCTGTGCTTAAATTCCAGCTTGGTGGAATTCCATTCATAAGTCTTATATGGGCCGTCGCTGATGTAGGACCAGGCCGTTGTCACTTGTGTAGAGAGTCCCAGCAGGTTCAGGGCTGTATTTCCGCATGGAGCAATGGTCCAGTGGTAACTTCGCGCCAATGCTTTGGCAACAGCGTCCGGGTCAGCCGCTACATATTCATCAAGTAGCTTGCTGTATTTCGGCTTTTCGTAAACACCGTTTAGTATTCTGCGGAGCTTACCAGCCTGTGTTAATCTGTTCAGAGTTCGTCTGACCGTTTCTTGATCAGCAATATCCGCAAAATCAGAGTTCACAAAAACTGTGCCATCGATTGCGTTTCTAATTCTCTCTTGTATTTGTTTTGAGAATCCGTTTGTCACTATGTTTGTCTCCTTTTTGTCCCGAATATTATATATTATTCGGGACACTCTTGTACCTGTCAAGCAACAGGTATTTTCATTTTTATTTTTTGTAAATTACCAAGGCTAAAGTACTTGGGCTTCTTGCAGAAACATTTAATAACTAACTAGTATCAAGAATTGAATATTCTTTTAAGAAAGTGACGAAAGAAAACCTGCAATGTGTATGGCATTGCAGGTTGCTTAAAATATGTTTAATCTTCAGGCAAGACCAATTGACACTTATCGTCTCCGTTTTTACAAATCTATAAAAAGTTATATCCTGTTTTCCCGTCAATATCATTTTGGCGGATGTATAGGCAGCCAGCTTGGAGCTTTACTTCTTGCCCGGATAAATTGAAGGATTTAATTGGGCCGTCTGGTCCTGGTTCTCTGAGCTTGTTCTCGTCTATTTTCTCTGTTTCCATAAAATCATATTGCAGTTCTGCATAATAAGCACGTACATTAGCCCAGTCTGCAGCTACTCTTGCTTTATGTAATTGAGATGTAAATACAGGAATAGAAATAGCTACCAGTACTGCTATGATAGCCACAACAATTAATAACTTTGCCAGTGTAAATCCTTTTGAGCTCTTTTTCATGCTTTCTAGTGTACACGAAACATGTGTATATTCAATATTTACCGTATATGATTGTGTTATACTTTACATGTTATGAAGCGAAGAAATTCAAAAGGATTTACATTAGGAGAAGTACTGCTGGTTGTGGCTATCATATCTGCTTTAACAGCTATTGGTATTCCATCATTAATGAAAGAAATAGATAAAGCAAAACTAAGAGTAGATCAGGCTCATGTACAGGAAGCTGTTTCCATGGCGACCAGTCAGTATGCTGCAGATCATACTGAAGGTAAAAGATGGTACTACTATGATGCAAACAGAAGTGAAATAAAGAAAGATTCTTCTGAAGGTATTCATGGATATGGAAAGAGTACTAAAGAACCATATAAGCATAATACTCATGTGACAGATAACAGTGCTTCCAGTGTTCCTGTAGGTGCTGATGGCACACGTAATTTAGTGGAAGTGACTGTGCATGTAGAACATGGTGTTTCTACTATTACAAGTTCCTGGGTACAGTCAGGTAATCATCCATATACACCGCCACAACATGATAAAGATACTTCTGATAAGAAGACATTTGGAGATGTGGAGATAACAGCTGCAGGAAGCTGGCCTGTGAAAGAAGTGGATTTTCCAAAAAGAGAATCTCCTTTGAAATCTGTAAACTGGGGATATGTGTACACCTATAATGGAGACTATTATCTGATGAGACATTCGCCGGGATATACTTATGGGTATGATTATTGTGTGTCTCCTTTAGACAGATGGGAAGCATTGAAACTTACTTCTGATTTATTTTCAAATATACTTTCAGAACAGGATGTTAAAGATAAGAAAGGTGTTGTTGGAGACAATGTGATAGTAAAGAGTAATACTGGTCAATTATATATTACTCAGAATGGGTCGGATTTGGTTGGCTCGGATGGAAAAATAAAGGCTCAATCCCAATTCCTGTTGATATAACAAACTGTAGCTAAAATTTAGTACGAATATAAAAAAGGATC
This sequence comes from uncultured Bulleidia sp., assembly GCA_934754415.1. Lineage (GTDB taxonomy): Bacteria > Bacillota_I > Bacilli_A > Erysipelotrichales > Erysipelotrichaceae > Bulleidia. The sequence goes on along the minus strand of CAKVIS010000073.1, from coordinate 5 downwards.
TCGTA
>CAKVIS010000072.1 GCA_934754415.1 uncultured Bulleidia sp. | reverse complement strand
AGCGAAGTGGCTAAACGCGGCAGACTGTAAATCTGCTCCCTCTGGGTTCGGTGGTTCGAAACCACCCGTCTCCACCACTTTTTATAAAAGGTGTCTGGTGGCCTCTGCATTGATTGGGGCATAGCCAAGCGGTAAGGCAAGGGACTTTGACTCCCTCATCGTGAGTTCGATCCTCGCTGCCCCAGCCATTAATATGATTCGGTAGCTCAGATGGTAGAGCAACTGACTTTTAATCAGTGGGTCGAGAGTTCGATTCTCTTCCGAATCACCATCTTGCGAGTGTAGTTCAATGGTAGAACGTCAGCCTTCCAAGCTGAATACGTGAGTTCGATTCTCATCACTCGCTCTAAGAAAACCACTTGTAAAAGTGGTTTTTTTCTTTGTTTAGTTCATGATGAAAAGGTGTTGCCTGTAAGCAACACCTTTACTTTTTCTTTTCCTTCAGCATCTGTTCAGCAACCCATTGCGCATGGGAACACAATCGTTTTACTTCACAGGTTCTTTCTTCTTCAGGGAAGTGGTACAAACCTCCCTTACCTTTTGCCATGGACAGAATATCTGCACAGTCCTGTACAAAGTCACTGGCTCTTGGAGCCACTGCCACTTTGAAAGGAATAATATATAAGGGGATACGATATTGTTTCTTATCTTCTTTCACTTTCCATTCGATATGTGGCAAAATCATTGCCATTTCATACTCATCCTGATGATCATATAAATCCACATACGGGATTCTGGTAAATTTTACTTTATCATCTATCCCTTCCTGCACAGCAAACTTATTCAGATGATCCGCCAGAAAACCTGATGCAAAACCTTCTCCGCAACTTATTGCAATCTGATGTTGTTTCATAGTTCCTCCTTCAGATACAGGAATATCCTAAAATATCGTCTTCTTTAATATATTTTACTGCTGTAACGCCATCCTTTAAAAGCATATCATACACAGGCTGGTCTTTAACTTTGAATTTCCCCCATGGATAGATGCCACTTACTGTACCACTTGTACACTTTCCTTCTGAAAAGAAGCACACCTTATCTCCTTTTTTATATACCGGACTGCCAATAATTGGCTTGGAAGCAGCTACAGTTTCTCCAAGTTCCAGAATACGGTTAAATACTTCCGTCACATTCTTTTCAAGATCCACACTCATATGATAATGTCCTCCATACCAATGCAAATATTGCACATGGTCATGAACATACTGATGATATTCTGTCAGTGCATCACTGGCAAAAGCATCTTTTTTTAATGTGTACTGATCTTTGGTACTCAGACAATGCGTCACAATGTAATCTACTTTGTTATTTACTTTTGCAAGATTCTTTAATCCTTCTTCCATTTCTTCTTTGGAAGGAATTTCTTCAGGCCACCAGTATTTCCCAATAACTGCTTTGGTATCTCCAACTGCAGGGCCTCGATCATGAGAAGCTGCACCTCCCATCGTAAAGATGGTATTACCTTCAATGGTAAACACCTGTCCTCTTTTAAGATGGTACACCTTATCACGAATGACATGTATTTTTCCGCCATTCCACTCTTTTTCAGGATACGCATTCAGTCTTGGAAAACATTCATGATTTCCATCAACAAACAATGTTGTGTATTTCTGGTCATTAAACCAGTCCAGCCATTTTCTCTCTTTTCGTTTTTCTTTTTTATAATGCCATATGAATCCAAAATCACCGCAGATAATCAGATAATCTTCTGCTGTTACTTTTTTCTGAAAGTCTTTATCCAGAAGCTTTCTGACATCCACTCCTCCATGTACATCTCCCGTAATATAGATCATATTTCTTCCATGATTTCTGCAGCAACATTTCTTCCATCACGAATAGCAGCCGCTACTGTCTTTGGGCCTGAATATGCATCACCTGTGACATAGACATTTTCGATGGATGTTTTATGGCCTTCTGTCAGTTCCACATCTCCAACAGGGGCAAAAGATACTTTCTGACCCACAGCACATACTACAAGTTCACACGGAAGTGTATAATCACTGCCCTCTGTTTCAACAGGTCTTGCTCTGCCACTGTCATCAGGCTCTCCCAGATGCATCTTTACACAATGCGCACCTGTCACCTTTCCTTCATCATCCAGATATAATTCTTTGATAGTTTCAAGATAGGCAAAGTGAATACCTTCTTTTTCTGCATCTTCTATTTCATCGATACTTGCAGGCATTTCTTTTTTTGTTCTGCGGTAAAGAATTGTCACATCTTTGAGAATTCTCTTCAGAGAACGGGCACAGTCCATAGCTACATTTCCTCCGCCCCACACTAATGCACTGCCGTATTTGTTCGTATATTCTTCCTGTTTATGTAATACATTCAGATCATACAGAAGAGATAACCCGGCAGTACAGCCTTCTCCATGTAACCCATAGGTATTTTCAACCTGTGCACCGATTCCCAATACCACCTTGTCATAAGAAGATTGTAACTGTTCCAGAGAAATATCTTTTCCAACTTCCTGATGCATATGAAAATACACTCCTACCTGCTGTAAAGTACTGTAGATTGTATCCAGGTATGCATGATCAAATCTGTAAGATGGAATACCTGTATAGACAGCACCACCTATCTTGTCTTCTTTTTCATAGATATGCACTTCACATCCATGTTCCACAAGCACTTTTGCACAGGTAAGATTAGCAGGACCTGCTCCTACAAGGGCAATCTTTTTGCCATTGGCTCCACACGCAGAAATCGTTAAAGGTACCTGGTCAGAAATATATCTTTCAACAGCCTGTATTTCCACAGGAGTACTCTTAATTCCTCTTACGCAATGTCCCTGACACTGAGAAGCACAGTCACACAGTCTTGAAGTTAACTGAGGATACGGATTTACTGCATATAGTACCCTTGCGGCTTCTTCCAGATTCTCTTCCTTCATTTCTTTAATAAAATCACGGATATGATTACCTGTAGGACATCCTGTTTCGCATCTTGGATTTGGACAGGATAAACACCAGTTTGCTTTTTCCTTTATAGTCGTCATAGTCACTCTCCTAAATATTACCTGTATATCTTACAACATAACCTGTACAAACAAAGAAAAACTCTTCTGAAAGTAAGATACCCATTTACTTTCAAAAGAGTTTACTGATTTATGCTTCAAGCTTTTTAATCCATTTTCCTCTGGCAAGGCGTATCAGAAACAGAATACCTCTGAAACTGATTTCACATGCCATACCGATCCATACACCTTTTAATCCGATTGTTCTGGATAAGATTGACGCAAGAGTAATACGTACTCCCCAGATACTGACAAAATTCATGATGCCAGGTACCAGAGTATCTCCTGCGCCTCTTAAAGCACCGGTAGCACAGATACTTGCCGCAAATAACGGTTCTGCAAACAGCTCAATACGTAATACTTCTATACCCAGCTGCTGTACTTCTGTAACAGGTGTCAAGAAGGCAAAGACAAATGGGCACACAAAGAACATCAATATTGCCATGCAGGTCATAACTGCCATACCAAGAAAGGTAGATAACCAGGCAAAGCCTTTGGCAAGATCTTTATTTTTTGCACCGATACATTGCCCTACAAGCGTTGTGGCCGCATTGGCAATACCATATCCCGGCATATAGCAGATAGATTCTGCTGTTACAGCAAAAGAGTTTGCTGCAATGGCATTAGTGCCAAGAGGTGCCACAATCTTAGTAGAATACACCTGTGCACTTGTCATAGCCACCTGTTCCAGTGCAATAGGTAAACCGATAGAAGCCGCTGTTTTGCATATTTCACGATCTGGTTTCCAGGAACCACCATGGAAGATGTTGAGTTCTTCCGTACGGATATCCGTAAAATATATCAGCAATACACTGACAACCACATAAGAAATTGCTGTCCCCAGTGCAGCTCCCAGTACTCCAAGATTTAATCCCGGCAAATTCCAGAAAGTATTGGATGGGAAGATAAAAAGAGCATTGAAAATAATATCCAGAATACACATCAGACTGGATAAGATACTTGGCACCTTCATATTTCCCGTAGCCTGCAAAGCACCATTATGGAAATAGAACATCATTCTGAATGGAGCAAACAGAGCAAAAACCAGAAAGTAATCCTGTGCATCTTTCAGAATTTCCGGCGCACCACCCAGCCAGGAAGGAAGTACGAAAGCCAAAGCACTTCCAACTATAGCGATAATTAAAGATATTCCCAGTGAGATATATAAACCCTGCTTTAATACAGACTTTGCTCTTTCATACTTTGTGCCGCCTATGGCGTGGGCAACCTGGACATAGAATCCTGCTGCAGTAGCAGAGATACATCCTCCAAACAGCCAGGTAGTCGTGGACACAAGTCCTATGGAGGCACTGGCTTCAGCTCCAAGAGAGCCTACCATGGCCGCATCAATATACTGCATGGCGATTTCTGAAATCTGTGCAAGAATAGCAGGTAAAGAGAGCTGGAATACCACTTCTATTTTTTTGTATAGAGGTACTTCTGTAGCAGAATGAACAACCTCATGTAATAATTTTGTGTCTGACATTGTTTTTATTATAAGCTACCTTCAAAAAAAATACATTCAAATCCTGTTTTTCATTAGGTATAATGTTGTCGTTTAGGAGACAGAAAACATATATGAGCGGATTTTTTTGTGCAGCACTCAAAGAAGATTGTATCTTTGATCTATTCTATGGTACAGATTACCATTCACATCTGGGAACTCGCAGAGCAGGTTTAGCACTCTATGGTCCTCAGGGATTCCAGCGTTCAATTCATAATATTGAAAATGCTCCATTCAGAACAAAGTTTACGACAGATGTCAGCGAACTCAGTGGCAACATGGGTATTGGATGTATCTCCGATTATGACCCTCAGCCATTAGTCATACGTTCTCATCTGGGGTCTTATGCCATCGCATGCATCGGTAAAGTAAACAACACTGAAGAAATCATGCAGAAGATTTTCTCCACTTCTCTCTCTCACTTAACTGAGATGAGTCATAACGAAATTAATAAAACCGAACTGACTGCCTTTCTCATTGATCAGAAACCAACAATTCTGGAAGGCATCCAATATGCCCAGGAAGTCATTGACGGATCCATGTCCATCATGTTAATGACAAAAAGCGGTATATATCTTGCACGTGATAAATACGGAAGAACTCCAATTCACATCGGTAAAAAAGAAGAAGGCTACTGTGCTTCCTTTGAATCTTATGCATATCAGAAATTAGGCTATTCTATCACACATGAACTTGGGCCAGCTGAGGTAGACTTCATCACACCGGAAAGCATGGAAGTACTGGCGCAGCCACAAAAGAAAATGCGTATCTGCACATTCCTGTGGACATACTATGGATATTCCCCAAGTTCCTATGAAGGCACCAATGTAGAACAGATGCGTTATAACTGCGGTAAATACCTTGCACAAAGAGACTTTTTAAACAAAGAAGATCTCGACACTGTCGCAGGTGTACCAGATTCAGGTATTGCCCACGCTATTGGGTATTCCAATGAATCCAAAGTACCTTATTCCAGACCATTCATTAAATATACACCTACCTGGCCAAGAAGTTTTATGCCAACCATGCAGTCCAAGAGAAATCTGATTGCCAAGATGAAGCTCATCCCTGTAGAAGAATTAGTCAACGGAAAACGTTTACTGTTGATTGATGACTCTATTGTACGTGGTACACAGTTAAGAGAAACTGCTGAATTCCTGTATGATAAAGGCTCTAAAGAAGTACATGTACGCCCAGCATGTCCACCATTACTGTATGGATGTAAATATCTGAATTTCTCAAGAAGTACGAGTGAAATGGAACTGATCACTCGTCAGATTATTGCAAAAGAAGAAAATACTGAAGATGTCTCTAAAGATGTCCTGGCAGAATATGCCAACCCTGATACAGATCGTTATCATAAGATGCTGGATATCATGGGCAAACAGATGGGTTTCTCCTCTTTACAGTTTGCAAGATTAGACGATACCATCAAAGCTACAGGTCTTGACGCAGACAGTCTTTGCACATACTGCTGGACCGGAAAAGAATAACAGTGTAAAACAAGCTCCTGCTGTACAGACAGGAGCTTTTCTTTATAAAAAAGAAGCTGTGAATTCCTCACGGTAAAGTGATCTCCTTGTCAAGTACAATAGGCTGACAGTTTCAGAGATTAAAAAATTAACAGAGGTGCTTCATCAC
>CAKVIS010000071.1 GCA_934754415.1 uncultured Bulleidia sp. | reverse complement strand
ACATAGACTACTATCCTTAGCTTTAGTATATTTTGTTAATTCTCAATGATCATCAGTGCTTAACTTAATGACATTGAGCAAACGCTTCTCTTTTTATTGTACATTTGCTTCATTTTGACATAAAATAGTATTACATAGGAGGTACAGGTAGGATGAAAAACAATTTCGATGTGACTGAAACTGTAAGCTACAATGCTGATGAGATTCGTCGTGCAAATATTTGTGAAGTATTAAAGCACGTCTCTAAAGCCCTGGATGAAAGAGGCTATAATTCTATCAATCAGTTAGCCGGGTATCTTATTTCTAATGACCCTGCCTATATTTCAAGTCATAATAATGCCAGAAGTGTCATTCAGTCAGTAGAAAGACATGAAATCATTGAAGAGCTTGTCAGATTTTATTTAGAGGAACATAAATGAAATATCTGGGCCTTGATCTTGGTAGTGTGACTTGTGGTATTTCCATAAGTGAAACAGGATTTATTGCCGGTACATACAAAACGATTCGTTTTCCTTCGGATGATTATGATACATGTCTGGATAAGATTCTTGAAATCATTCAGGAAGTGAAACCGAATGAGATTGTTCTGGGTTTACCGTATATGCAGAATGGTGATATTGGTCCAAGAGCACAGATCTGTCTGGAATTTGGAAAACAGCTTGAAATCGAATCCGGTCTTCCTGTGCATATGCAGGATGAAAGAGAGACAACACTGGAATCGGAGGAAGTTCTGATTCAGGCGGATGTTTCGAGAAAAAAAAGAAAAAAAGTAATAGATCAATTAGCTGCTGTACGTATTTTACAAAGATATTTAGATAAACAATGAGGCGCTGATACAGCGCCTTTATTTGAGTAAAGGGGAAATTATGCTGGAAACTAAAAACATGACATTAACAGATGAAGAAGGAAATGAATTTGAAGTTGAGATAGTTCTGACTTTTGATTCACCTGAAGGTAAACATTTTGTATTATTTAAGGATCCTAATGATCCTGAAGAAAATGTCTATCCATATGCGTATGACGATGACGGTAACATGTTTAACGTAGAAGACGAAAAAGAATTAGAAATGTGTGAAGAAGTACTTGGAGCATTTGAAAGTGAAGAGGAGTTGGGGGCATGAGTGAGGAAGCTAAAAAAAAGAAGCATTTTCCATTTCTGAGAGTATTCATTTCCATCATTATTGTTCTGATTATAGGAGTCATTGGTTTTGATGTATATTACTGGTTCCAGTGTCAGAAGCCAATGAGCGCAACATCTGAAAAAGTTACCTTTGTGGTAGAGCAGGGAGCCACTTTAAAATCTGTCAGTGAAGACCTGGAAAAAGATGGGCTCATTCGCAATAGTAAAGTTGGTTATTATTTTGCCAAGCTGAACAGCTACGGAGATCTGAAAGCAGGTTCTTTTACATTAGATACAAGTATGGACATGGATACTCTGTATAAGACTTTAAACAGTATTGAGTCTGCCAGTAATGGTGTATCTGTTACCATCATAGAAGGGGACTGGGCAAAAGATATTGCCAATAAGATTTCTACTGTAACTGAAGTGAGCTATGATGAGCTTATTGCGTTATGGAGTAACGCTGACTGGATTCGTTCCAAAATGGCAGAGTATCCTTTCTTAACAGAAGAGATGTTATCTGATAATGTTCGTTGTTACCTGGAAGGGTATTTATTCCCTAATACATATGATTTAAAGAAAAACTGTACTGCAGAAGAAGCTACATGTACTTTGCTGGATCAGACATTGAGTGAATACAACAGCCTGAAAGATAAGTTTGATGCTTCTTCCTACAGTATTCATCAGATATTTACATTAGCTTCTATTATTCAGTATGAAGGTACTGGAAATATGGAAGATCTGAAAAATATCTCCAGTGTTTTCTATAATCGTCTTGAAGCAGGTATGGCTTTACAGAGTTCAGTTACAGTATGTTATGCTTTGGATTTTGATAAGGATAATGATAACTGGCAGGCATGTGAAGTAAATACAGATATTGATTCTCCTTACAATACCTATATGCATCCAGGACTTCCTCCTGGGCCAATTGATAATGCAGGTACCGCTGCTTTAGAAGCAGCATTATCTCCAAATGATACAAGCTATGTATATTTCATTGGTAATGTATGCGGTGTTGGTGATCAGGATGTGTATTTTGCGTCAACTTATGAAGAACATCAACAGAATATTGATACATATTTAACCTGTTATGGCTATTAAGCATACCAGCTGTGTCTATCTGTTTTGTGAAGATACTGTTCTTCTGATGTATCGCAATATCAAAAAGAATGATGAAAATCACGGGAAATGGATTGGCATCGGCGGTAAACAGAAAGAACATGAAAGTATCAGACAATGTGCTGTCAGAGAAGTAAAAGAAGAAACAGGGTATACGGCAGAGAATCTGTATGATAATGGTACAGTACATTTCTGTGTGGAGAAAGAAGAAACAGAATGTATTACTGTATTTACTGCCGAAGTTTCTTACTTTGATCTGATGAATTGTAATGAAGGTACCTTACAATGGATACCTGCAGATAAAGTATTGTCTTTACCATTGTGGCAGGGAGATGCCTTATTTCTAAATGATATACTTACTGATAGAAAAGCTCAGTTCAACTATACATTACACTATTCAAAACAGGGAAATCTGTTAGATTGGAGTAAAGATTAATTATGCAGAAACCTTTGATTATTGGTATTGCAGGAGGAAGTGCTTCAGGAAAAACTTCCATTGCTGCATTCATTAAATCAACATTTGCTGATAAAAAATGTGTTCTGATTATTCGTCAGGATGACTATTATAAAGATCAGTCTCATCTTCCTATGGAGGAGAGACTGAAGACAAACTACGACCATCCGTTTGCGTTTGATAATGATTTGCTGATACAGCATATTCACGATCTCCAAATGGGCAAATCTATTGAAAAACCTACATATGATTATGTGTTGCATACAAGAAGTGATGTGTATGAAACATGTCTTCCATGTGATGTTCTGATTCTTGAGGGATTATTTGTTCTGGAAGATGAAAGAATCAGAGACTTACTGGATATTAAGGTTTTTGTGGATACAGAAGCAGATATTCGCTTTATCAGAAGACTACAAAGAGATGTGAATGAAAGAGGCAGAACAATTGAATCTGTTATCAATCAGTATACAAATACTGTTCGTATCATGCATGAATCATTTGTAGAACCAAGTAAGAAATATGCAAATATCATCATACCGGAAGGCGTTTCAAATACCGTTGCTGTAGATTTGCTGGTCACAAAAATCTCTAGCATCATTCAGCACTCAATGGTATAATTCAAAGGATTATTGGAGGCTATCATGGAAGAAAAAATTCAACTTACTGAAGAAGGTTTGAAAAAATTACAGGAAAGATATGATTACTTAGTTCACGTTGAACGTGAAAAGAATAAAGAAGAACTTGCTGAAGCTCGTTCCCTTGGTGACTTGTCCGAAAATGCTGACTATGATGCAGCAAGAGAAAAACAGACTCAGATTGAACAGGAAATCCAGGAACTGGAATATAAAATCCAGCCGGGTAACTACGAAATCATTAAGAAGGTTTCCGGTAGAACAAAGACAGTTTATAATGGTTCTACAGTAGTTCTGAAATTCTCTGACACAGGTGAAGAAATGACATATGCTTTATGCGGTAGTGATGAAGCTGATCCTTTAAATGGTAAACTGTCACTGGATTCTCTTCTTGCAAAGAGTATTATGGGACACAAAGTAGGGGATGTTGTAGATATTGATGCAAAAATTCCTTATTCTGTAACAATTGTGAAAACAAAATAACAAAAAATGTGTATTAGATAAATGGAGGGTATCGTATGAAATCTCTGTTTATCTTTTTTTTGTTTTTTGGCTGTGCTTTTATGGTGGATCTTTCACCCATTGTTATAAAGGAAATCTCTAAGGAAACTATTGTAGTACATGTACAGGGAGAGGTTAGGGAACAGGAGGACCTGTCACTACCAATGTATGCCACAGTACAGATGGCACTGGAGAAAATTAACTTAAGTGAAGAAGCAGACACTTCCTGCCTGAACCCTAATCAGATCCTGCATGATCAGGATGTTCTGGTTATTCCTAAGCTGCAACAGGCAAATGAGATAGAAAAAGTATCCATTAATACAGCTTCATCAGACCAGTTACAGACACTTCCCGGTATTGGTCCAGGTATTGCAGAAAAAATTATTGAATATAGGAATACAAATGGGTTTTTCCAGACTTTGGAAGATCTCATGAATATAAAAGGGATAGGACAAGCAAAGTATGACAAGATTAAAGAGCATATTACTTTGTAAATCCTTACTGGAAGATAGCTTCTTTCTTGCAGTCCTGTGCTTTCTGTTTAAGGTATTTCAAGATGCTTTTTTTCTGATTACTGTCGTTTTATGCATAAGTCTTTGTGTAGTCAGAAAGAAATATACATGCATTCCATTATTTCTTGTGTTTATCTTACTGTCGAATCTCTCATTTTATCATAAAGATGTTCCGGATATGTATGAAGTGAAAGTGACGGATGTACATGCCTCTTATGCAGAAGTACAACAGGGTAGATATACGGCAATTGTGTATACGAAAGAAATCCTGCCATTTGACAGTACCATTCTTGTGCATGGAGAGCCTGTTCTTCTGGAAAGCAGTCCTTCTTTTTACGGATATGATTTTGTGCGTCTATGTCATGCAAAACATATATATTACGCTTACTCTTCTTATACTATGGTGAAAGAAGGAAATTCTATAAGGGCACTTTTACAGAAAAGATGTACAGATTCCATGGTATTAAAAGTATTGACAGGTATTACAGAAGATACTTTTGAAAATTTCTTATTCACATATGGGTTTCATCTGACTTCAGGATTGTATTTTTTAAGTTTTATTCTGCAGTATTTCTTCACTGAGAAGCAGTGCAGATATACTTTGCTGTTCCTGGCAATTATTCTAGGAGTTCTGTACCATTTTCCTTTGACAATTGTACAGTATATTCTGTTCAGGATATTGTCCTTAAGTTCTGTTGAATATGATCAGAAAATCGGTATTGCCTGTGTCTGCTTACTTTTACTATTTCCGCATAGCTACCTGCAGGCTTCTTTTCTATTTCCTATGGGGTTTCGTATATGTTCCTGCTTTTTACACAATCATAAAAGAACATGGTCTGTATTCTTTGGATTACTGTTGCAGTCTGTATTGTTTCATAGTATGAATCCACTATTTTCACTGTTGTATTCTTTTGTTAAAGGTATGACAGGTATGATGTACTGGATTGCACTTGGATTCATACTTACTGACATGCCTGTACTTCTGGATGCTTTAACTGTCTGCTGTACTATGGGAGATATGCTGTTGAAACTGAATATTTACGGTTCTGTACTTGGAGAAGGTCTGCTTGCTTTTTTGTGTTTGTGTCTTTGTTTCAGAAAGAAAAGATATTGCAGTTACATATATGTATGTTTATTATTGTTATTTCAGTATACCGGTGCATTTCATCCTTTTGCAGGTGTTACATTTATCAATGTAGGGCAGGGAGATTCGACATTGATCACTACGCCATTTCATCAAAGTACATTATTAATTGATACCGGCAAGCCCAGCGCTTACAGATCCTTAAAAGGATATTTACAGGCACATGGTATTGCAAAACTGGATGCACTTATTATTACTCATGGTGATGAAGATCATTGCGGAAATGTGGATGCTTTATTAAGAGACTTTGAAGTAGATAAGGTGATTGCAAGACATATATCTTGTTATGAAGTGGGACAGATTACCTTATATGATCTGAATGATGTTGAAAATGACAATGATAATAACAGTTCCATCGTCAATTATTTTCAGATGAATGGTATCCGCTATCTGATGATGGGGGATGCAGATAGCAGTATTGAAAAAAATATTCTTAGCACTTACGGAAAGATTGAAGTTGATGTTCTTCATGGGTCACATCATGGAAGTGATACAGGCACAAGCAATGATCTGCTTGATGGTATACGCCCTTTCTGTATTATCTTTTCGTCTGGATTGCATAACAGGTATAAACATCCTTCTTCAGCCACTATACAAAGAGTATTGAAGCATCACCTTCCCTATATGAATACAGCTGTAGAAGGGGATATCCGCATTGTTTGTATAGGTCGCATAAATCTAATTGTTACATCAAATGGAAAGATTGGTATAATACACTAAGTATGGTGCGCCGGTTCGGTGCACAATAATTAGTCAGGTGGAACTCCTGACCTGGTAAGCTGTAGCGAGCACCAGT
>CAKVIS010000070.1 GCA_934754415.1 uncultured Bulleidia sp. | reverse complement strand
GGATCGTTATACTCCATACCCATTAATGCATTGATTAATGGCAATGCAAATGCAGGGTCCTGGAAAATGAACTTGAATAATCTGTCTTTATACTGTCTGTTTACTTTATGTTTGCTTTCTTCAATTGGCATAGGCTATGACCTCCTCACTACCTATATACACAAAAAGTGAGGATGTCTTCTTTTGCAATTCAAAAAAAAGATACTACCCTCAGGTAATATCTCATTACTTATTGTCATTCTGAGGAAGATAGAAAATCTGTTCTCCCTGTTTAGACAGATTATAATTTGCTCTGGCATAGCTTTCCACATAATCAGGATCCTGTAACTTTGCTTTCTGATCTGTAAGTTTCTCATTTTCTTCTTCCAGTTCCTTATATTGCTGTTTTACTTTGGATAACTGAGTAGAAAGTTTTACAGTTTGTGCTACTTCTGATACGGATAAAAATATAAGATACCCTGAAACCATAAATGCTATTACAACAAGCAATCTGGCAATTGGCGCCATCTTCTTCTTTTTCTTTTTTTTCGTTACTCTTTTTATCGTTGCCATATGTCAGTTTATATCACTAATTCTGCTTTTCTTCAAGCCATGATTCGTTCACTATCTCATACATTTCTGAAGCTTCTTTCTTTTTCTTCACTTCCTGTATGGATAATACTCTGACTTCTATCTTTCTTGTACCAAAAGTAATGCCTACAATATCTCCTACTTTCACCTCATGAGAAGGTTTTACAGGTTTTCCATTGATTTCTACTCTCTGATTTGCGGCCAGTTCATTGGCAACTGTTCTTCGTTTCATAATTCTTGATACCTTTAAGTATTTATCAATTCTCATCTTTTAAAGCCTCCTTTGCACGCATCAATATTGTATTATGCAGAGCAAGTATATCTTTTTGTTTATCAAGAGTACATACAATTGAACCCTGAATATATCCAATATGAATATCTTTGGAAATTTCTGTCATAATTTCAAAGAACTTGACACCATCCACATGATCACTGAAATCTCTTGTAAAAACAATTTCACATACCTTTTTATTTTCCCTGTAAGTTTTCACTATTGGCTGAGAAATTAAAATATCAAATAATCTCTTATCAAATAATGTGACCACTGCTTTAGGTAATTTACCATACTGATCAATAATATCTTTCTTGTAATTTTCAAGTTCCTCCTGTGTCTGTATCTTATCTATCTGATGATACAGATCCAGTTTGTCATAGTCATCTGCAGAGAAGTTTTTAGGAATATAGGTAGAAACTGCCACATTGACTTTTTTGATTTCCTTTTCTTCTGCCTTTTTACCTGTCTTCTTTTCCTGAATAGCTTTTTCCAGCATTTCTATGTACATATCAATACCTACCGTATTGATGAAACCTGACTGATTACTTCCAAGCATATCTCCTGCACCACGAATTGTCAGATCTCGCATGGCAATCTTATATCCTGAGCCCATCGTTGCAAATTCCTTCACTGCCTGTAATCTTTTTGCGGCTACTTCAGATAACTGCTTACGAGGAGGAATGAGCAAATAGGCATAGGCAATTCTGTTACTTCTGCCTACTCTTCCTTTGATCTGATAAATCTGAGACAATCCAAAATCCTGTGCATTTTCAATAAAGATAGTATTGGCATTAGGGACATCTATCCCATTTTCTACAATCGTAGTACATACAAGAATATCCAGTTCATGTTTATGAAACAACATCATGGTATCTTCAATGGCTTCTCTGTCCATCTGACCATGTACTACACCAATTCTTGCCTGTGGGAGATGTTCCTGAAGAGTTCTTGAAACATTATAGATATACTGCACATTATTAAATAAGTAGAATACCTGCCCATTTCTTGCAAGTTCTTTTTCGATTGCTTCAACAATCAGCTGTGTATTCTTTTCCACTACATACGTCTGTACAGAATATCTGTTCATCGGAGGAGTATCCAGCTGGGATAACTGTCTGATTCCTACCAGAGACATCTGCAAAGTTCTAGGAATAGGTGTGGCACTCAATGTCAGCACATCAATGCCATTCTTCATTTCCTTGATTTTTTCCTTTTGCTCCACACCAAAACGCTGTTCTTCATCCACTACAAGTAATCCAAGCTGTTTAAACTGCACATCTTTGGAAAGCACCCTGTGTGTACCTATCAGAATATCCACTGTCCCTTTTTTTACACCTTCCAAAGTTGATTTCACCTCAGATGCTGTCTGGAATCTGTCCAGCACTCTGATGGAAACGGGGAAGTTCTCATATCTTTGAACAAAGGTTGCATAATGCTGTTCTGCAAGAATGGTTGTAGGACATAATACTGCTACCTGATACCCATCCTGTACTGCTTTAAAACTTGCACGTATAGCTATTTCTGTCTTACCAAAACCGACATCTCCGCAGACCAGTCTGTCCATAGGCTTATCACTTTCCATATCTCTTGTGATGTCATCTATGGCTTTCTGCTGATCTCTTGTCAGTTCATACAGGAAATTATGATTAAATCTTACAGTATCATCAGTATCTTTACTGAAAGCATGACCAATATGTTCCACTCTTGAAGAATACAGATCCAGCAACCTTTCTGCAATATCGTTGACATTGGCTTCAAGTCTTGCCTTTGTCTTTTCCCATTCTCCTGAACCGAGTTTATTTAATTTTGGAACAACTCCTTCTCTTCCTACAAACTTTCTTACAAGCTTGAACTGTTCCAAAGGTACAAGTAATTCCGCATTTCCTTTATAAATAACTTTCAGAAAATCTTTTTTTATACCCTGGATTGTCTTTGTTTCAATACCAAGATACTGACCAACACCATATTGGGCATGTACTACATAGTCCATTGGTTCCAGATCATTATAACTTTGCAGTATTTCTGCATTTCTAAACTTCTTTTCATATCTGGAAATACGATGTCTGACTTCAAACAGTTCATTACTTGTATAGACAATCAATCCCTGATTTTTGATTTCAAATCCATTTGTAAAACTACCTTTATAGAATTGAAATCCATCAGTCACAGTATCTTTCAGAATATGATATTTTATCTTTTTCTGTTTCAGTACATCTTTAACAATATCCGATTCCTGTTCATTCAGCACAAATACTATTTTTCCGGAAGTATTCATGATATCCAGTTTGATTTCCAGTGGTTCATTAGGAATATGTACTTCCTGAATGGTACTGATATTGGTTTCCAGAGGATCTTCCACCATGACCTGACAATAGTCTTTCAGTCTGTCCCATTCCTTCCAGACACCAAACTTTAACAGCATCTTTTCTTCCTGAGCCATTTCCTGTATATAGGCAATTGACTCTTTTAAGATACTGTTTCTGTTTTCTTCTATTCTTGTGTAATCGCAGAATACAGTTAATGGATATCCCATATATTCACTGAGACTGCCTGTCTTATCCAGATAAGCATAATAAATATACTGAGAAGATTCTCTGACATTATTTTTCAAAGCTTCCAGCTGACTTTCTATTTCACTTCTCAGGAATAAGCTAGAAGATTCTTCCACAAGACTGTTCACTTTGGATTCTACTGTTTGTATTTCTTCATCCGAAAATAAAATATCGCTGGCAGGAATAATCTTGACAGTATCTATCTGTTCCAGTGTTTTCTGAGTACTTTCATCAAAGAAACGAATAGATTCTATTTCTTCATCAAAAAACTCTATACGTACAGGATGTTCATAATTAATAGAAAACACATCTGTGATTTCACCACGCTGTGCATAAGATAAAGGCTGATCAATATGAGAAACATAACTGTATCCGCCCTTCTGTAATCTTTCTTTTAATTCTGCAGGAGAAATTGTATCTCCCACACTTAAAGTAATACATCCCTGCTTAAAAACATCTATACATGGTAAATGACGCATATACCCACTTACACATGTGACCACCACCTGATTGGGATTTTCCAGAATACTGGACAGAGTATCTACTTTTGCCGCAGTAAATTCCAGAGAATGCGCAATGGCTTCTACTCTTAAAGATTCTTCACATCCGAAAAAACAACATTCCTCTTCAGATAAAAGAGCAGAAAGACATTCAAATACTCTTTGTGCCTGATACACATTCTGTTTTACAAGTAAGATAGGTCTTTTCTTTTTTAAATATGAAGCAGCTATCACCAGAGCTTCTTCCATTACACAGGAAAAAGGAAGAACACCTCTTTGTTCATCCAGTCTTTGTACTGCTGAATTTTGTTGTAATGCGTCCAGTAACCAGGAAGGCATTCCTGTATATTGTGTAGTCATAACTTATTTCTTTTTAATATTATGTCTGGACATCACTTCATCCATTGGTAAAGAGACCCAGTCATATGCAGCAAGAGAAGCTTCTTTTAATGCGTTTGTAAAATCTTCCAGTTCTGCTTTAGGTACAGCAGATAAAACCCAGTCAGGTACTTTATCGTGATTACCTCTTTCACTATGTCCTACCCCTATACGAATACGTGCTATCTCTTCAGTGCTTAAACACTGAATGACAGATTTCATTCCCTTCTGTCCACCTGCAGAACCCTTCTTACGAATACGTACAGATCCAGCAGGAAGATCCATATCATCATGAAGAATTAATATATCTTCAGGATCAATATGATAAAAACTGACTGCCTGACTGACAGCACTGCCACTTTCATTCATATAGGTCAGTGGTTTCATCAGCAGTACAGACTGTCCGTCAATATGTACATTACTGACATAAGCATTAAATTTCTTTGTAGTAATAGAAGTACCTACTTTATCAGCAAGATAGTCTATTGCCATAAAACCAGCATTATGTCTTGTCTTTTCATATTCCTTACCAGGATTTCCCAGTCCTACAATTAACTTCATTAATTCTTTTCCTCATTCTCATCTACAAAACTATCTCCAGTTTCACTTCCTGTATCTACCGGAGCATCTTCTTTTTCTGTGATTTCTGCATCAATGACTTCAGGAATCTGTTCCTGCGTATCATTTTCTTCAGTACCATCTAAATGCAGGTGAATATTTTTAAACCAGGTAGTACCGATTCTTGTTTCATAAAAACTTTTTGCAAGATCTGCCATTTCTTCATATCTTTCATCATTGTTTTCCTTATATATAGGAACAAGCATCGTACCTGCAATCTGTTTGTACAGACCAATCAGCTTATTATAATAGGTATAGCCTTCGTAATTACCATCTAACAGATCCTGAAAAAACTTCTGTCCTCTGTCTTCTTTATTTTCATAATATGCATTACATGCGACTGCTAATGCATAATCCAGTCTGTGGGTATATTCTTCAGTATTTACTTTATCCATCATTGTATGAATCTTATCCATCTGTCCATCTGCCTGTAAAAGATTTGGAATAGCCAGTAAATAGTAAAAGAAAGAGTCATCATTATTCATCTTCTTATTTGCAAGTAAACATTCAAGATCCAAAGAAGAAACAATCTCATCAAACTCAGTATACTCCTGATGATATACTTCTCCCCACAACTTCAAAATCTCAAATTTTGTCTTATCTTCATTGGTTTTAGACGCATCAATTTCTTCCTGTGCTTTCTGTAAAAAAGCATCTTTATCTTCAATAAGCTTAATTACTTCTACAACACGGTTGATTCTGCCACCGGCTCTTTTCTGTACTACCAGATTAATAATCATGTATATTAATAAAACATATAACAATAATGTAATCATACTTTGTAAACTCCTTTAAATTCCTTCGATATTATAGCATCTCTTCTGCAAATTTGATTTTTTATGTGAACTTAGATAACATTGTATTGATGAAAGGAAGAATTATGTCAGATAATAAACAACCAAAATTCAATGTGAATCCGAAAAAGATGATTATTCTCTTTACGATTGTCTTATTTGCTCTAGTCTCTTTCTCCTTATATAAAATATTTTTCTTAGACCAGAAAGATGTCAAAATCAGTGCAATTAAAAACAAAAATACTCAGGAAACTGCAACACCTGAAGCTACAGCTACACCTGAAGCAGATATAGATTATTCCAGTTACACTTTCCTTTTAAATAAGAACAGTACACCACTGGATCAAAGCTATGTACCTTCAGATCTTGCTGATCCGGAAAATGTACAGAGTACTACAGGAGTATTTGAAGTAAGACAGGAAGTTGCCACACAATTACAGGCAATGGCAGAAGCCGCTAGTAATGAAGGTATTACATTATATGTAACAGCAGGATATATTTCTTATACAGACCAGGATCAGATTTACACATCTGAAGTAGCTTTATTAAAAGAAGCAAAAGCAGCTTCTTCTTGTCCAAAAGCAGGATACAGTGAACATCAGCTTGGTCTGGCCATAGATTTTACAGATAGTCCTGATACTCCAAATACATCAGAATCCTTTAAAGATTCCGATGCATGCAAATGGTTAACTGCACATGCACATGAATATGGATTCATCTTGCGTTATCCAGAAGGAAAAGAAGAAATCACAGGATATACTTATGAACCATGGCATTACAGATATGTAGGTGTGGATTCTGCTACAGACATGTATAACAAGAATGTGACTATGGAAGAATATTTCAAATAACGGATTCTGATGAAAGAAGGACAACATCCTTCTTTTTTATATTTGATTCGATATTTGCAGTATTTTTTTATTTTGAATGGCTTTTTTAAGAAAATCTTTCATTACATACATCCATAATCTTCTGTCATTTCCAGTTACTATTCACCGATAACTCAATAAACAAAAAAATCTGTCAATAGCAGTTATCCACAAAATGAAGAAAATTTCTA
>CAKVIS010000069.1 GCA_934754415.1 uncultured Bulleidia sp. | reverse complement strand
GACATAGTGGCTCTAAGCAATGGATTGTATGGCTCTATTTCCGTGGATTGGGTGGCTCCGCCACCATGGAATATTCATGAAAAGAAGAAAATATAAAATAGAGTAATTTATACTATCATCCTGTATGATTTTCTTGAGGAATAACACATGATAAATAACAAAGTATATGTAACTGATAAAAAAGGGTTTGATATAAGTTCAGCCACATTACATATTCTGGCTATGGGGCTGATGCTGATGGATCATCTTTGGGCAACGTTACTTCCTGGTCAGGAATGGATGACCTGTGTGGGAAGGATAGCCTATCCAATCTTTGCATTTATGGCAGTGGAAGGCTATTTTCATACACGTAGTTTTAAGAAATATGCACTCAGATTGTTGTTGTTTGCTGTACTTTCAGAGATACCTTTTGATCTGATGTATGGTGGTATGATGTTTTATCCATTTCATCAGAATGTTATCTGGACACTGTTACTGGGACTTACAGGTATTCATCTGATGGAGAAGGTCAAAGACAGACAGAAAACATGGGTGTATGTTGTAGTTGTTGTTGTGGTGGTTACTGCTGTCTGGACATTACTAGGAACCATCTGCATGGTAGATTACTATGGGGCTGGTATTCTTACGATATTTACTTTCTATTTATTTCGTGGAAGAAAATGGTGGTGTTTTCCTGGACAAATTGCTGCACTGTACTGGATCAATGTGGAGATGCTTGGTGGATTAATGTATCCGATAGAAGTATTTGGTATGGAATTTGAGTTATGTCAGCAGGGGTTAGCACTACTGGCACTATTACCAATCTGGTTATACAGAGGAAGACTTGGGTATCATAGTAAAACCTTTCAGCGTATCTGTTATGGATTTTATCCTGTGCATATGCTGATACTTGCACTATTGTTAATGTATATACATCGTTAAAGGAGAACAGAACTATGTTTGAATTAGTCAACGTCATGATTCCACTTATTTTCATACTGGTGTTTTGCACGATTTTATATAATTTTGTACAGGGAATTACTACGTGGAATTCCAATAATCAATCACCAAGATTAACTGTCTTTGCAACAGTTGTCGCAAAACGTGAAGATGTTACACGTCATCACCATGCGAATGCAGGTGGTGCTCATGGATTTTATGCTACTACCAATACAACATATTATGTGACTTTTCAGGTAGAGAGTGGTGACAGAATGGAATTCCATGTATCAGGAAAAGAATATGGAATGTTAACAGAAGGAGATACAGGAAGATTATCTTTTCAGGGCACAAGATATCTGTCTTTTGAAAGAGACCTGTAGGTAAGATGTATGAAAAAGAAAATGATGTTATCTGTTGCGTTTGTCATCAGTGTATTACCTATGTTCATGAATCAATATGGTGGATGCAGAGGGGTGCAGGAAATCTCTGGATTAATCAACCTGCTGAATCCTGTAGCTATAATATCTGTAGTATTGTTTATTGCAGGAGTATGGGTTCCATTTAAGAAAACGATTTTAAATTTCTGTATGGGTGCTACAGGTGTTATAGGGATGGTTGTTGCAGAAATCTACACGTTCCTGACCTGGCATGTATCCACTATTACCGGGGAAATCAGCATACAAAGCAGTCTCAGACTTGCGTATCCTGAGTTTTATATCGGTTTATGTGTATCAATAATTATGGTAATAGTTTACTTTGTGGTAAGTAAAAAAGTGGAAGAGTAAATAACAGAATGTCTGTTATTGCACAGAAGTCTGGAAGAGGTGAATAAAGCTGATGAGATTGTCTGTCAGCTTTTTTCCTTTTGCATAGGCAAGATAATACGGACGGATTAAATGATGGGAAGTGATATCTACCTGTGTAACAGTGTGTGCCTGTATTTCTTTTATGCACATGTTTTTTGGAAGAATGGTAATACCAAGTCCACTTTCTACGGCATGTAAAATAGCGTGGGTACTGCGGCTTTGCCATAGTGTATCTACATGAATGTGATTCTGTTCTAAAAAAGTATCCAGGTACTGTCTTACAGCAGATCCCTGTTCTCTGTGCAGGAATGGCTGAGTATTTAAAGAGGATAAGGGGATGGATTTCTGAGAGGCAAAAGGATGGTCATTCGGTACTAACAGTACCAGTTCGTCTTTATAAAAAGGGATGGCTATAACATCAGGGGAAGAAATGGTGTTTTCTATAAAAGCTATATCTATAGAGTTATGCAATAAATCATGATAGATGCTTTCTCCGTTACTGACACTGACTTCTATACGTACATCTGGGTATTGTTGCGTATATTGTTTGATGTACTTTGGCAAAAGGGTGTTGGACATGGTAACAGTGGAGCCAATACGTATCTTTTCGTTATGGGTAAGCATGGCCTGCTGTAGATTTGTATAACTGTCCAGTACTCTTAAAGCATGGGAATACATGATATCTGCAGAAGGGGTAGGTAATAATTTGTGATGATATCTTTCAAATAGTACAGTGTGATACTCTTCTTCGAGATCTTTTATGCATCTTGAGACGGATGGCTGTGAACAGTAATACTTTTTTGCAGTTTCTGTAATGTTTTTAGTGGTATACACAGATACAAATACTTCCAGAGAATGAATAGTTGCCATAAGTCCTCCATAATTAAAATGATATGAAATCATAAATATAATAGCATTTTATTTATGCTTATGAGAGGTATATACTGACAAAGGATGAAAAAAAGGGGAGGGAAAAGATGGAAAAGAAAATTTCTTACGGGAAGTTGTTTATAGAAATGTTAAAGATATCTACGTTTACATTTGGTGGCGGATTTGTCATCATCGGTATGATGCAGAAAAAATTCTGTGATGAATTACAGTGGGTATCTGATGAAGAAGTACTGGATATGACTGCGATTGCACAGTCTGCTCCAGGTGCTCTTGCAGTCAACAGTGCTATTATTTTTGGATATAAGATGGGTGGTATCAAAGGGGTACTGGTATCTACACTGGCTACGATATTACCTCCGATTGTCATTATTTCCATTATCTGTAATATCTATGATGCATTCTCAACCAATCAGATTATTCAGACTGCTTTACAGGTGATGAGAGCAGGTGTTGCTGCGGTGATTCTGGATGTAGTGGTAGACCTTGCGGGTAAAGTGCTTGAGACAAAGGATAAGATCAATATCTGTCTGATGGTTGTAGCATTTATTGCTTCATGGTTATTTAAGGTAAGCTCTATTACGTTGATTTTATTGTTCCTGTGTCTAGGTGTGGCAAGATATTTCATTGACAGAAAGAAGGTGCAGGCATGATTTACTTACAGTTATTTTTAGTGTATTTACAGATTGGCGCCTTTGCTTTTGGCGGGGGATATGCAGCTATGCCTTTGATTCAGTCTCTCGTTGTGGAAGGAAAAGGATGGCTGACTATGTCAGAATTTGCAGATCTTACAACGATTGCAGAAATGACACCAGGTCCTATTGCAGTCAACTCTGCAACTTTCGTAGGACAAAAGATGGCTGGGTTAGCTGGTGCTGTTGTATGTACGCTTGGATGTATCTTACCTTCTTTAATTATTGTGCTGATACTGGCATATCTTTATACAAAGTTTTCTAATCTGGATATCGTAAAAAAAGTTCTGGGACAAATGAGACCTGCAGTTGTAGCTATGATTGCTTCAGCAGGTATAGGTATCTTACTGATGGCATTGTTTGGAACTTCAGCTTTACCTTCTATTCATTTATCTTCTATAAGAGTGATTGAACTTTGTATCTTTACTGTATGTTTTATTCTTTTAAGATTAAAGAAAGCAGGGCCTATTCAGATTATTTTCCTGAGTGCCGTTGTGGGGACTGTAGTGTATAGTTTCTTCTGATATTAAAAAAACTTCACTTTCTGAAGGTGAAGTTTTTTTGTGATTATTTCTGAGGTATGGTTGCAAGAGAACCAAGAATCATTTCAATGAATACCAGGAAGATAGCCTGGTTGTCCAGGAAGGAATAATCCATTTCCTTGGAAATACAAGGCAGGCAGATATACTGATCACAATGTTTTTTGAATTTCAGATTTGGTGTCATGGTAATACAGATGACGGGAATGCCTGCAGAGCTTGCTTCGGCAACAATAGGGGCATATTCTTTATGGTTATCACGGATAGTAAAGATAATAATCAGGTCGTCTTTGTTGAGAATTTCAGGAAAGTCTATCATTAAAGCTGTGTTATCCACTGCTTCTGCATCGTAACCGATTTTTGCAATACGTAAACGTAATTGTAAAGCACTGGTATAGGTGCGGTCGATTCCAAATATTTTGATTCTGTTACTTGAGGCAATCTTTCCTGCCAGCTGCTCCATTTCTTCCGGAAGTACAGAAGTCTTGATCTGCTGGATGTATTGGCAATAGACATCCGCAATGGCATGAATCTGAGGTTTCTGTTCTTCAGGAGTTTCCTGTCCGTTGACGGTAACTAAAGATCTGGAAAGGTCAAACCGGAATTCGGAGAATCCGGAGTATCCCATTTTCTGAGAAAAACGAATGAGCGCACTCTTGGAACTGTGGGTGTTTTTGGCAATGGTGTTAATATCCTTGCGGGCTGTTTCCAGAGGATGGTTAATGATGTAGATGGCAATTTCCTGTTCAGTCTTTGTAAAATTTTCAAAATAAGATTGGATTTTGTCTAATGGATTCATAAGTATTTTCTCTTCTTTCAGAAATATTATACTGGAAATAGTTTCAAAATAAACATAGAACAAAAATTTAAAAATTTTTAAAAAATATTTTTATAGCTATTTCTTCATATTTTATGCCACTTTAGTGGTCTTTATTTTGAATACGGTTTCATTTGTACAGTTGTAAAACGATTGACAAAAAAATTGCAGACTATATTATATATGAGCTAAATGTACGTTAGTTTTACATTTAGAAATGTGTATTGCACAGAAGTGGAATGAAAGATGTTTTCATAAGAATATTTCGGTGTCCGGAAACTGTGAATATTTGTTGTGTACGTACTCTTTAAAACCATGATGTGTCATACATTCAAGAGGGAAGAAAATGAAAAAAATCAAAACTTTATTAGCTGCAATTGCCTTAGGCGTTGCAACAGGTTGCTCTAATGGTTCTGCTGCAAAGACTACAGGCAGCAAAACATTCAGTAAGAGCGCAACTGGTTACGGTGGAGAACTGAACGTTGATGTTACAGTAGAAGACGGAAAGATCACAGATATCGCTTTAGGCGACAATCATGAAACAAATGTTGTCATCGACCGTGCGTTCCCAGTTATCCGTGACCGTATTATCGAGGCAAACTCTCCAGCAGTTGACTCTGTCAGTGCTGCTACTTTCTCAAGCTATGCTGTTAAGCAGGCTGTAGCTGATGCATTGGAAGAAGCTGGTGTTACTTATGAAGGTGAAGTAACAATGGCTGCAAGTTCTTTCAGCGAAAATCCAACAAAAGTTGAAGATGTAAATGCTGATGCAGTTATCGTTGGTGGTGGTCCTAGTGGACTTGCTGCTGCTATTACAATCAAACAGGCAAATGCTGATGCAAATGTTGTTGTATGCGAAAAATTAGATATCTTAAGTGGTAACGGTAAGTTCGATATGAACTACTTTGACATGGTAAATTCCAAAGCTGAGGAAGCTGCAGGTAACGTTATTACTGCTGATGACTTATTTGAAGAAAAGAAAGACAATGGCGAAGGTGAAGCACGTGTCAGAGCCTGGGCTGATAATGAAGGTACAATGGACGCATGGTTAAGAGACATGGGTGTTGAACTGAACTACAACTATGGTAGTACTAACCACATGGCTGAAGAAGATCAGTATGCCGGTGAAGTTGTCCAGGCAGGTCTTGAAAAAACAGCTAATGAATTAGGTGTAACAATTCTTACAGGAACAAAGGGTGTTGACTTTGTTATGGATGGTAAGAAAGTAACTGGTGTTACAGTATCCAATACAAAGGGTGAAACATACAACATCTTAGCTCCATATACAGTTGTAGCTACAGGTGGTTTCTGCTCTAACCCTGAATTATTAGCTAAATATGCACCAGGTCATGAAAAGATGAACACAAGTAACCAGCTTGGTACGACAGGTGACTTTGTAAGTGTATTTGAAAACTATGGTATGAAACTGGATCGTATGAACAAGATGAGTGTATTTGGTAATATCATCGTTCCACGTCGTGACTTAACAGGTGGTGCTGATATGAACCTTCTTGTTAACAAGAACGGTGAATTATTAAATGATAACTTATCCGGTCTTGATCGTTGGACAATGGAACAGGAACAGCCTGATCATGCAGCATTCTACATTACTGATTCTACAGGATATGATTCCTTCTATCGTATTCGTAAACATGTTGGTTTAGGTTACTATCAGGAAGGCGCTACAATTGAAGAATTAGCTGAAAAACTCGGAATTGATGCTGATGCATTAAAGAAGACAGTAGAAGATTTCAATGCACGTGCAGCAAAAGGCGAAACAGATCCTGTTCTGGAAGAAGCTGCTTCTCGTACATTAGATGCTGAAGGTCCATATTATGGTGTCAGAGTTGAAGCTGCTAACCATATGACAAAGGGTGGTATTGTTTGTGATGAACACGGACAGGCATTATATGCTGACGACTCTATAGTAGAAGGCTTATTTGCTACAGGTGAAGTAACTGCTCAGAGTGGTGGTTATAGTGAATCTGTAAGCTGGGGCCGTATTGCCGGTGCTTACATTGCTGGTGAATTAAGCAAATAACCATTTATAAAGCTTGATGAAGGGAATGAGTTCTTAGAACTTGTTCCTTTTTTTAACACTCGAAAACGGTTGTCTGTAAGAAAGAACAGGGAAAAACTATGCTATATACATCTGCTTTGAAGCATTTTTTTACTCTTAATAAAATTGGCAGCAACTTTTTTAATTTTCTTCGAAATTTTTATCTTTTTTTACAAATACATATAGTGTAGGAGGTTTTATGTATGAACCATAAAAGTTTAAATTCTTCTGACACTATG
>CAKVIS010000068.1 GCA_934754415.1 uncultured Bulleidia sp. | reverse complement strand
GTGATGAAGCACCTCTGTTAATTTTTTAATCTCTGAAACTGTCAGCCTATTGTACTTGACAAGGAGATCACTTTATTTTCCGGCTTGTTTTTTTATCTTTTTTTACACATCTTTATACTTTCTTAATACGAATACGCATACCCTTATACCTTCTTTGTTGGGCAGTGATTACAATACTTAACGAAAAGAGGGAAAAGAAATCTATGATAGATACATTTCAAATCAGAAAACACTTATCTTCCTTTCAGATTATTATTATAGGATTTGCCGGCGTCATTGTGCTGGGGGCTTTACTGCTCATGTTGCCGATTTCAAGTAAAGAAAGAGTGGTGACATCTTTCCATGATGCTTTATTTACTGCTACTTCTGCAGTGTGTGTTACGGGTCTTGTGGTGAAGGATACAGGCAGTTACTGGTCTTTGTTTGGACAGTGTATTATCTTACTGCTGATTCAGATTGGCGGCCTTGGTGTGGTTACCATAGCAGCGGCATTTGCTATCTTATCCGGTAAGAAAATTTCTTTGATGCAAAGAAGTGTCATGCAGGAAGCTATTTCTGCTCCTAGAGTTGGTGGAATAGTAAGACTGACAAGATTTGTTATAAGAGGTACTTTATGCATTGAAGCCATTGGGGCAGTGTGCTTGTCTACAGTATTCTGCAGACAATATGGGATAAAAGGTATCTGGTATGGAATCTTCCATTCTGTTTCAGCTTTCTGCAATGCGGGATTTGATATTTTAGGTACGAAAACACAGATGTTTCACTCGTTGTGTGATTATGTGTCTTCTCCAATGGTAAATATTGTCATTATGTTATTGATTGTCATTGGTGGTATTGGCTTTTTTACATGGGAAGATATTGTGGTACATAAATGGCATGTGCATAAATATCACATGCAAAGCAAGGTAATTCTTGTAACAACAGCTTTCCTGATTTTTGCGCCTGCTTTATTCTTCTTTATGTATGAATATACAGATCTTCCGATGAATGCAAGAATTCTTGGTGCTCTATTTCAATCCGTTACATTAAGAACTGCAGGATTCAATACACTGGATCTGACTAAATACAGAGGGGTGTCGACGGGTTTGATGATCTTTCTGATGCTTATTGGCGGTTCTCCTGGATCTACAGCAGGTGGTATGAAAACAACAACGTTTGCAGTACTTGTGTCCAATATGAAATCTACATTTTCCAGAAAAAGTGATGCAGGGTTCTTTGGAAGAAGAATTACCTGTGAAGTGATAAGACAGGCGGAAACAATAGCTATGATGTATATCATGCTGTTCTTTTTTGGAGCTATGGCAATCAGTGTAAAAGAGGGGCTTCCTTTCTCGGAATGTTTGTTTGAAACAGCTTCGGCAATGGGGACTGTAGGCCTTACATTGGGTATTACACCATACATCGGTGTTTTTTCACAGATGATTTTAATTATGCTGATGTTCATGGGACGTGTTGGCGCATTGACATTAATCTATGCGACAGTAAAACAATCTCACGGAATGATTGGTAAACTGCCTCAGGAAAATATAACAGTAGGATAAGGAGTGAATGGGTATGAAGAATATTTTATTGATAGGACTTGGAAGATTTGGAAAACATACAGCTATGGAACTGAACAGACTTGGTCATCAGGTAATGGCTGTAGATACAGATGAATCAAGAATTGAAGAAGTATTGCCGTATGTGACAAATGCGCAGATTGGTGATTCAACCAATGTGGAATTTCTGAAATCACTTGGTATTGGAAACTATGATGTGTGTATAGTGACAATTTCTGGTAATTTCCAGAATTCTCTGGAAACAACTTCACTTTTAAAAGAGCTTGGTGCCAAAATGGTAGTTTCAAGAGCAGAAAGAGATGTGCAGGAGAAATTCCTTTTGAGAAATGGAGCTGATGAAGTTGTGTATCTTGAAAAACAGGCAGCCAGATGGACGGCTATTCGTTATACAGCAGAGCATATTCTGGATTACATTAAAGTGAATGATAAATATGCTATCTTTGAAGTACAGGTGCCTGGTGAGTGGGTTGGTAAAACTATTGGTGATATCAATGTCAGAAAGAAATATGGTGTAAATATCATGGCAGTCAAAAAAGGAAAAGATCTGAATGTGTCCATTTCTTCTGATACATTGCTTGCTTCTGATGTGACCTTACTGGTTATTGGTGAATATAACGCATTACAAAAGTGTTTCCGTATTTGAAAACCAGGGAGGGCACATTATGAAAACATGTATATTGGTTTTGATGACAGTGGCTTTATTTGGGTTTTGTGGTTTTGTGGTCTGGAAAATTAATGATTTTATTTATTATCATCGTGATGTGACGGACACAAACGATAATATGGAACCGGAAGAAATAGTGCTTAATGAAAATGTCTCTGAAGAAGAAATGATTGCTGAAATCAAACATTTCAGAAGTACTCATGCTATGACCAAAGTAATTGTGTACGATGCCTGCAAGGTGAAGTATCCCCTTGTTCATGTGACACATCAAAATGGTAATGTATAGTTTTGTGTGCTATAACAGTTCTGTCGGAGGTAAAACAGATGCGGGTGGAAGTATACGATACAAATAAAATGCATGAACATATTCTGGTATGTCTTTCCTCTTCACCTTCTAACGAAAAACTGATTCGCACAGCAAAACAGGTGGCAAAATCAGTTCATGGAAGATTTACCGCTTTGTATGTGCAGACCCCTGATTCAAAGATGCTGGTTAAAGAGGACAGACAGAGACTTGATGCGCATATTTCTCTTGCTGAACAGCTTGGCGCGGAGATTGTAACTACTCATGGGGATGATGTGGCATTGCAGATCAGTGAATATGCTCGTTTATCCGGTGTGACAAAGATACTGATAGGAAGAGCAAATGCAGATAACAGGCATTTGCTTTTTAAGCGTACACTGACGGAAAGGCTGATTGAACTTTCACCAAATGTGGAAATTCAGGTCAGCCCTGACAGTATGCGTGTTGCCGGATATAAAAAAAGACGTGAGGTATCTTTATCTCCTGCTTTACCATCATTAAAAGATGCGGCGCTGACTTTTGGAATCCTATCTGTTTGCACATGTATCGGTATTCTTTTTCAGAAAGTACATATGTTGAATACAAATACGGTCATGGTGTATATTCTTGGTGTACTTCTTACTTCTGTATTAACAAAAGGGTATTTTTGCGGTGTTTCTGCATCTATTGCAAGTATGGTATTATTTGGTTTCTTTTTTACTGAACCAAGACTGTCTTTTAAAACGTATGCTGCAGGATATCCTGTAACATTCATTATCATGCTCATTGCGGCAATTTTAACAGCAGCACTTGCGTCAAGACTGAAGGGACATGCCAAGCTTTCTGCGCAATCTGCATTCAGAACACAGATTCTTTTTGACACTGACAGGCTCTTGCAAAATGCCAAAGAAGATGAAGAAATACTGCATACGACATGTTCTCAGCTGAGTAAATTATTTGAAAGAAACATTGTAGCCTATGCTTTGCAGGAAGATAATATTGCCAAGGGGTACTTATATACACATAATCAGAAACTGGATACCGATTTACTGGAAGACAGTGAAAAAGAAGTAGCTGCATGGGTGTTGGAACATAAGCAGCATGCAGGCAGAACGACCACAAGATTTCCTGATGCCAAATGTCTGTATCTTGCAATAAGAATAGATGGAAAGGCATACGGAGTTGTGGGTATTCCAATGGCAAAGAACGAAACCATGGATTCCTTTGAATACAGTATTTTGCTATCTATTTTAAATGAATGTGCTCTCGCATTAGACAATAACCAGATATTACGTGAAAAGGAGCAGGAAGCTCTTCGTGCAAATAATGAACAGCTTCGTGCAAATCTGTTAAGATCTATATCACATGATCTTCGCACTCCTTTGACCTCTATTTCCGGTAATGCAGATACGCTTTTATACCATGATGATTGTCTGGATGATGAAATGAGAAAACAGATTTATACAGATATTTATGATGACTCGGAATGGCTAAACAGTGTAGTGGAGAATCTCTTGTCTGTGACAAGATTTAAAGACAACAAGGTAAATCTGAATCTCACGGATCAGGTGGTGGATGAAGTGATATCTGAAGTATTGAAACATGTCAGCAGAAAAGGAAAGGAACATCATATATCCATGGCTCCAAATAATGATATTCTGCTGGCAAGAATGGATACCAGATTAATTATGCAGGTGATATTAAATCTGGTGGAAAATGCAGTGAAATATACACCGAAGGGTTCGAATATCCTTATTGAGGCAACAAAGCAGGATACATATGCACTGATACGCGTAAAGGATGATGGCCCTGGTGTAAAAGAAGAAATGAAACCACATCTGTTTGAAATGTTTTATACTGGTGAAAAGAAAGTGGCAGACAGCAGAAGAAGTCTGGGGCTGGGATTATCTTTGTGTAAGTCCATTGTAGAAGCACATGGTGGAGTTTTATATTATGAAGATAATGATCCTCATGGTGCAATCTTCAGCTTTACGCTTCCTTTGAGTGAGGTGACAATCAATGAATAAAATAACAATTCTTGTAGTGGAAGATGACAGACCGGTAAGAAATCTGATTGTGACTACTTTACGTACACATGATTATAAATATATCGCCGCTGAAAATGGTCATGATGCCATCATGGAAGCTTCTTCACATAATCCGGATATCATTTTACTGGACCTTGGCCTACCGGATATGGATGGCATTGAAGTGATTAAAAATGTAAGAAGCTGGTCAAATACACCGATTATTGTAATCAGTGCAAGGAGTGAAGACGAAGATAAGATTCAGGCTCTGGATGAAGGTGCAGATGATTATCTTACTAAGCCGTTTTCTGTAGAAGAACTTCTTGCAAGAATCAGAGTGACACAGAGAAGATTGGTTTTACTGGAAAATAAAGAAGAAAGCTCTGTTTTTGAAAATGGAAAATTGAAAATAGATTATGCTGCAGGTTGTGCGTATCTGGGGGGAGAAGAATTACATTTAACACCTATTGAATATAAATTGTTATGTCTTCTTTCTCATAATGTCGGGAAGGTTCTTACGCATACGTATATTACACAGAAAGTGTGGGGGAGTAACTGGGAAAGTGATATAGCTTCCTTAAGAGTATTTATGGCAACATTGCGCAAGAAACTGGAAAAGGGTGATCCTTCAGTATCCTATATTCAGACACATGTGGGAATAGGATATCGAATGTTAAAGGTGGATAACGAGGATTCAAAATAACAGGCGTATTCATAGAAGTGAAAAGGGATGTTCTACATTTGAAATTCAATTTCCAGAGTGTAATTTAACTTTTCACTTTTTGAAAACTTTTTTTAAAAAGTACTTGCAATCAACTAGGGGGTTTGTTATTATAGTCAAGCACCGAATGGTGTTAAGAAATGCGCCGATAGCTCAACTGGATAGAGCATTTGACTACGAATCAAAAGGTTGCGGATTCGACTTCTGCTCGGCGCACCATTTATATAACGGGATGTAGCACAGCTTGGTAGTGCACTTGATTTGGGATCAAGGGGTCACAGGTTCGAATCCTGCCATCCCGACCATTATGGCGAGGTAGCTTAGTTGGCTAGAGCAATCGGTTCATACCCGGTAGGTCGTGGGTTCGACTCCCACCCTCGCTACCATTATTTAAATTTTTGACAAATGAAGCACCGGACCCTTAGCTCAATTGGTTAGAGCTATCGGCTCATAACCGATCGGTCGAAGGTTCGAGTCCTTCAGGGTCCACCAATTATGGAGGAATACCCAAGCGGTTGAAGGGACCGGTCTTGAAAACCGGCAGGTCATGAAAGTGGCGCCTGGGTTCGAATCCCAGTTCCTCCGCCATTACAAATTATTTCCATTATTATCGCGAGGTAGAGCAGCCTGGTAGCTCGTCGGGCCCATAACCCGGAGGTCGTTGGTTCAAATCCTTCCCTCGCAACCAATGGTTCTGTAGCTCAGTCGGTAGAGCAAAGGACTGAAAATCCTTGTGTCGGGGGTTCGATTCCCCCTGGAACCACCATAAAGAAACGGATAAACTCATAACTTGAGTTTATCCGTTTTTTTTGCATATTTGGCGAAATTTCGGAAAGAAAGGAAAGGACATTGAGTATGGAAGAAGAAAAGTCTATTGGAAATATTTCCTTGGATTTTCTAAGAAAGAAATGGAGTGAAACAACACCTAAGACCATCATGCAAAAGGACATTGCAAAAAGATTAGGGAAGTCTGACACCTATGTGTCTTTCTTGGTCACACCAGGAAGATATCCAATCAATCCAAGATTTGATGCTTATGCTGAGTTTCTCTTTCTTATCGATCAGAAGAACTTTGTTAAAAACATGACTCAATTAGCGGAGTTGTTATCTGATGAATTAGAAAAACAAGAAGCATCCAAATCAGATAAATGATATAAATCAACACAAAATAAAAAGGTGTGTTACAGCACACCAGATGCAATTAGTATTTAGGTTTAGTTAAAACTACTACTACTACTACTTACCTACCTACCTACCCATCCATATTTTAGCAGATTTTATGGATGGGTCAAGAATCCAGAAAAGAGGAATGAATATGGAGAAGAAAAATTATTTTACAAAGAGGTCTGTTGACTTTTTTAAGGAAGATGCAATGGATTGGCTGTTATCACAGCCTAACGGATGTAAATATGTAGTGATCTTTGAAATGTTGATTAACATGACCGCCAACGTTGATGGCTTTTTGGTGAGCCATATAAGCGATATCAAGACCGTTCCATTTACTACCGAAAAGATTAAACGTGATACAGCACATTTTACTGATAATGAGATTGGAAAGGCCTTGGAGTTATTCATTGAAATTGGGCTTATTTGCGAAGATGAGGATGGAGTTCTTGTGATTGATAATTACGAAAGATTTGTCGGGAAGAACAATGGAAAGTCAGACGATCACAAGAAGGCGTTAGCTACAGAGAGACAAAGAAAACGTAGAGAAAAACTCAAGAATGCTGTTAATACCGATGACAATGTCACTTGTGACACAGAGCGTGACATACAGCGTGACATACAGCGTGACATACAGCGTGACACAGAGCGTGACATAC
>CAKVIS010000067.1 GCA_934754415.1 uncultured Bulleidia sp. | reverse complement strand
AAAGATATCTCCTTTACTGAATGTATTATCCAGTACCAGAGATATCTTTTAAAGACGGGTTATGGTTGACGCTTACCTTACTTCTCAAAACAAAAAAATCAGGCATCTGCTGATACAGCAGTACCTGATGCGTATTACTTCACCCAGTAAATTCTGCTTGCCTTTCTTTCTTTTGCCTTTGGAGCTTCTTCTGCAGGATAGCCAAGGATACAATAACCAATGCCTTCATAGTCTCCTTCAATACCCCAGTCTTTCAGAAGCTGCTTACCTTCTTCACTTGCAAAGACTTCTTTTGCTCGATGAATCCAGCATGATCCAATTCCTTTAGAATCTGCCGCAAGCATAAGATTCTGCATGGTTAAAGCACCATCGTACACATGCGTAGGTGCATTTTTATCTGCAAGTACCACAATCACTACAGGTGCACCATAGAAAGGATCTGCAGTGCTGTTCATGCATTCTGCATTCAGTCTGGATAATCTGTCTCTTACTTCTTTATTGGTAACAGCTACCATGATGGTTGGCTGTCTTCCCATTCCGCTCGGTGCATATTCTCCAGCTTCCATGATTTCATGAAGATCTTCTTCTGGAATCATGGTATCTTTATAGCTTCTGTAACTTCTTCTGTTTTTCAATTCTTCAATAACTGCATTACTCATAATTATTTACTCTCCTGAAGTTTTGCAAATGTCTTTTCGGCATCTTCCAGTACTTCATTAAATTTTTCCAGTGCTTTTTCAATTGGTGCAGATGTAGAAAGATCCACACCTCCATGCTTTAACTCATCCAGCGGATACTGACTTCCACCCATGGATAAAAATTCCAGATACTTCTTCACTGCAGGTTCTTTATCTTTCAGAATTCCCTGTGCCAGAGCAACAGCACTTGTATAGCCTGTAGCGTATACATAAACATAGAAAGGATTATAGAAATGAGGGATACGTGCCCATTCATATCTGACTTCTTCATCAATGATCAGATCTTCACCAAAGTACAGTTTAATCAGTCTTTCATACAGATCACATAAAGCTTCACCTGTTAAAGATTCTCCTCTTTCACTCATGGCATGTGCTTCTTTTTCAAATTCAGCAAACATTGTCTGACGATATACCGTACCTTTGAAACCTTCCAGATACTGATTTAATAAATACAGTCTTGTTGCAGGATCATCACAATCCTCCAATAACTGTTCAATTAACAGACACTCATTGACTGTACTTGCAACTTCTGCCACAAATAAAGAATAGTTGGCATACTGTGCAGGCTGAGTATGGTTGGTTAACCATGTATGCTGAGAATGCCCCATTTCATGTGCCAGTGTAGATACAGAATCCAAGGAGCCTGTAAAGTTTGTCAGAATGAATGGATTGGAATCATAGGTGCCACTGGAATAGGCACCACCGGATTTACCTACGTTTGGGTACACATCAATCCAGCCGTCTGTATAGGCATCCTTTACTCTTTGAACATAGTCTTTTCCTAAAGGTGCCACCGCATTCAGTACCATCTGCTGTGCTTCTTCATAAGAATACTTTTTATTATTAGAAGCACATAATGGCGCATAGGTATCGTAGTAATGCAATTCCTCTACACCCAGAATCTTTTTACGTAACTGTACATAACGATACATATATGGCATACACTTATGTACTGTTTCTATTAACATGTCATACACGGATTCAGGAATGTTATTGGCAAATAAAGACATCTGTCTGGAAGATTCAAAACCTCTGAGTCTTGCCTCAGTTGTATGATTCTTTATAACACCGGAATAGGTTGCCGCAAAAGTATGAATAAACTGCTTATATGTCTTGTAATAAGACATAAAGGAATTCTTACGTAATTCTCTGTCAGAACTCATCTGTAAAGGGATATATCCGGAACCTGTAACTTCATGAAGATTACCTTCACTGTCTTTTGCTGGTTCAAAAGTAATATCCGCATCTCTTAAAGCTTCACTTGCAGATTCTGCTGTGGAGAAACTTTCTGCAAAACTGCTTAACAGAATTTCTTCTTTTTCAGACAATGTATGTGCTTTATTTCTGCATAAGTCTTCTAATGCAAACTTATATTCTTCAACAAGCGGATCATTGCATATAGCTTCCAGTGCTTCCTGATCCATAGAAAGGATTTCAGGCTGTGCATAAGCAAGTGCACTTTCAAACTGTACTAATTTACTATAAGAACGGGAATACATGGACTGTGCTTTGGCATCACGGGTATCTTCAGAATGTCTTAAACTTGCATAGCAGAATAAGTCAGATAAATGTCTTCCTGTTTCTACTTCAAAATCATAAAACTCTTTGATACCCTGAGCGGTATGTAAAGTTCCCTGATAAGAGGCAGCTTTGACAATTGCTTCATCCATGTCTTTTAAAGACTGTTCAAATGCGGCATCATCCTTGAATAATGTTGTCAGATCCCATTCATACTTTGGATCCATTTCACTTCTCTGTTTTAAAGTTTCACTCATTTCCTTTTCCTCCTTTATCCAGGAACTTTAAGATTTCCTCTTTATGAGCTTCCATGTCCTGATAGCCCAGCGTATACAGTTCCGTACATCTTTCAGGATCACCCTTCCATCTGGATACTTTGATTTCTCTGGAAGGATAGATATTGACGGCTGTTCCTTTTTCTACCATATCATCAATAATCTTTCTTTGTTTGTAATAGTTGATATGTCTTACTGCATAATCCTTTTCTACCTGAGGACATTCTTTATATAAATGTTTCATCATAAAACGCACTATTTTACTTGAAGGTTTTCTGACAAAAGTTGCCGGTTTTGTAGTAATGATGAGTGCTTTAGTACATCCCTGCTCCAGTGCACGTTCAATAGGTATCATCTTTGTGATACCACCATCCAGCAATCTAAGACCGTTATAGTCTACAACTTCACTGGCTACAGGAAGTGCACAGGTACCTCTTAAAAGATCCAGATTTTCATCAAGATCCTGTGAACCAAAGTATACGGTTTCTCCTTTACCAAGATCATAGGCACCCACTTCCATAGGCATGTGTTCTTCTTTGATTTTCTTCATGGACAGCTGTTCTTTTTCTATCAGATCTTCTTTAAAAATCTTACGGTAATCCACATAATATCCGCAATGTAATAATGCATAGATACCTACCAGTTTAGGATCTGCTGCATAAATCGTTGCCATGTTTTTGGCAGATTGTGTTTTTCCTGTCAGATAACAGCATAAATACACTGCACCGGAGGAAATACCCACATGATAATCAAATGTAATATGATTTTCACTTAACCAGGCAAGAGCACCTGCCGTATAGGCACCTCTTACCCCTCCGCCTTCCAGTACCAAACCAATTTTTTCCATAATTTCTCTTCTTTCCTTATTTGTTTATACAAGTGGAATAAACAAGGTTAAAATTGCACGTATGATCTTTAAAATCAATGGTGTCCTGTTTACTTCCTTCATTGTCACTTCATGAGATTTTTCCAGAGACTGCAGGAAATCCTCTTTTACATCTTTTACAGCCTCTGTCTTATACATCAGCACCGCATCTTCAAAGTGTAAAAAATAACTTCTGAAATCAGTGTTGATAGAACCCACAAGCCCGTATTCATCATCACAGACAATTGCCTTACTGTGATTAAAACCTGGAGTAAATTCATAGATTTTTATGCCACTTTCAATCAGTGCCTTATAACTGTGTCTTGTAATCTGAAATACAAGTTTTTTATCAGGAATATGCGGCACAAGAATTCTGACATCCACACCGCTTTCACTTGCCACCTTTAAGGCTCTGCTGATGGCATCATTTAAAATCAGATATGGTGTATTAATATAGATATATTTCTTTGCATGATGAATAAGATTCAGATGTTCACTCATACCTACAAGAATGTCATCTGTCGGAGAATCTGCAAAAGGCTGTACATACCCTTCCACATCATATTCTTTACATGGAAGACAATACATGGAGTAATCTGTATCCGCAGGATTTTTAGACAGATAATGGTACATGCCTAAAAACTGAGAAGCCATCGACCATACTGCAGGTCCTTCCACCATTAAAGCACTGTCTTTCCAGTATCCAAATCTTGTAATATGGTTGATATACTCATCCGCAAGATTGACACCGCCTGTAAAGCCAACCTCATTATCAATCACGGTAATCTTTCTATGATCTCTGTTATTCATCTGAATAATCAAAGCAGGTCTTAATCTGTTAAAGCCATGGGCATCTATTCCCAGCTTCCTGAGTTCTTTTTCCAGATGAGCATGCATGGTAACACAGCCAAAGTCATCAAAGATGACTTTCACATCCACACCTTCCTGTACTTTCTGCTTCAGGATTTCCAGCACTTCATCCCATACCTTTCCATAGTCAATGATAAACATTTCCAGAAAGATATACTTTTTAGCACTTCTCAGCTTTTCAAGATAGACAGGAAACCATTCTTCACCACTGGAAAAATAGGTTGTCTTTGTATGCTCATAGACAGGAAAACCGCAGTATTCTCTTCCAAACCTGAACAGCTGTCCGTTATCTTCTGCCTGAATATGTTTTGTCTCGGTTTTAACAAGCAATTCTTTCAAAACCCTGGATCCGTTTAAAGTACCATTATATAGTTTTTTGGAAATCTTCTTATTTCCAAACATAAAATATAAAGGCACACCTACAAGCGGAGAAAACAGGATGATAAAAACCCACGATATCTTATAGGCAGGATCATTATTTCTGTTCACCACATAAATAGACAGAAAGATACCAATCACCTGTAAGGCAGGAAATAAACTATGGGTAAACGTAAAGTTATAGACATAGGCTATAATCAGCAAAAACTGTGCTATAACCAGCGCCCCGACTAAAAACAATCTGCTTGTTAAGACTCGTATTAATTTATGCATACAGGTATTATCGCAAAAAATACCCGACTATACAAATTTACTGCAGTGTAAAGAAGTAAATATTCTTCACCTTTTCCCCTCTTTGATATAACCAGTGCCATTGCGGCACTTCCACCACTTCCACCAGATGTCCCTGTAGTTTTTCAAGAGTTTTTCTGGAAGCTTCATTTTCCGGAGAACAGGTAATATATACAAAGGAAAGATGATACTCCTCTTTTGCAATTTCCAGTACTTTCTTACAGGCATAACAGGCATAATGATGCCCTCTGTATTTTTCGAAAATACGATACCCGATATTACCTGCATAATACAGTTCTTCACTGACACCCAGTCTTAAATCGATATATCCGATTCTTGTATGTTTTAAATAGATTCCATAATATACAGAAGTATAGCTGTTCTTTCTTGGACATATTTCCTCCTGTATCAGCGTCACTTCTGATTCTGTAGGAATACGCTTTGAAAACATGGAATTCCATAAACGTTCTAACATAAAATCCATTATAATGGTTTCAGGAGGAAAAACATATATGTCCATCAAACAATTTCCAAAAGGTTTTTTATGGGGTGGTGCCACCGCTGCCAATCAGTTTGAAGGTGGCTGGAACGAAGGAGGCAAAGGATGGAGTGTTTCTGACTGTGCAAGAAGTCATTTAGATATAGATGTACAGGATTATGCCAGACAGAATGAAGTATTATCTGCAGATATCGAAGAAGCACTGGCACATCCTGAAGATGAAGTCCATTACCCGAAAAGACACGGTTCCGATTTCTACCATCATTACAAGGAAGATATTGCCTTACTTGCAGAAATGGGATTTAAAGTCTTCAGAATGTCCATTGCCTGGAGCAGAATTTATCCTGAAGGAGATGAAAAAACGCCTAATGAAGAGGGTCTGCAATTCTATGATGATGTATTCAATGAACTGAAAAAATACAACATAGAGCCATTAGTGACTATCTCCCACTATGAACCACCATTACAGTTGTGTTTAAAATATAACTGCTGGTATAACCGTAAAACCATTGATTTCTTTATGCATTTCACAAAGACCATTGTGGACAGATACCATGATCGCGTAAAATACTGGTTAACCTTCAATGAAGTAGACAGTATGATTCGTCATCCTTATACTACAGGTGGTCTTATCAAAGACAGATTTGAAGATAAAAACTTTGAAGAAGTCATCTTCCAGTCCATGCATCATCAGTTTGTCGCAAGTGCCTTAGCCACAAAATATATCCATGAAAAAGATTCTGAAGCTAAAGTAGGATGTATGTTAACAAAACTCACCTACTACCCGTATACATGCAAACCTGAAGATGTGCTGGAAGCACAACAGAGAATGCGCAGTACCTACTGCTACAGTGATACACAGGTATTCGGAGAATACCCTGCCTACCTGTTATCCAGATTTAAAAATCACGGATTACACATTGTCATGAGCGAGGAAGATCTTAAGGTGATGAAAGCTTATCCTGTAGATTTTATCTCTTTTTCCTACTACTCTTCCTCATGTGTTGCCAAAGAAACAGATGGCTTGCAGACAACCGCAGCCAATACTGTGACAGCTATAAAGAATCCATATCTTTCCGCAAGTGAATGGGGATGGCAATCTGACCCAATCGGATTACGCATCTCACTCGTGGATCTGTATGATCGTTATCGCAAGCCATTATTTATTGTGGAAAACGGCTTAGGTGAAAAAGAAGAACTCGTACCGGATGGTAAAGGTTCCTTTACCGTCAATGACGATGCACATATTGCCTACTACAAAGATCATTTTAAAGCTATGTATGAGGCCATCCATGAAGACGGTGTAGAATTACTTGGGTATACCACATGGGCATGTATTGACCTGGTATCCGAAAGTACAAAACAGATGACCAAACGATATGGATTTATCTACGTCGATTGTGATGACTATGGTAAGGGTACCTATAACAGATACAGAAAGAAGAGTTTCTACTGGTATAAGGATATCATCGCCTCCAACGGTGCAAAACTGTTTGAAGAGTGATTTCCATTTGTCAGCTTATTCTACATTTATAAAGAATAATTTATTTACGAGATGACTGCAGTTATCTCGTTTTTTATATTTTGCAGCATTTAGCCCCCTTCGATATTTCCTGAAGAAAAAAACGGTTCAGTCCTAAAACCTGTTGATAAAACAAATTGTAGTCAAAGTTTAGTACGAATATAAAAAAGGATCTCGTATAA
>CAKVIS010000066.1 GCA_934754415.1 uncultured Bulleidia sp. | reverse complement strand
TTTTTTGTTTCGCACAACTTTATATTCTTCACAGTTCCTTATCTTCCCTTGTGCTCAACTGTCCACCAGGACGAATACATATGGTCACCCTCAGGGTGACCATATATTTTTTATTTGCAGAATGCATGCAGAATCTGTTTGGTAGTACAGATTTTCGCCTTTTTATTGGGAAGATACAGGAAGATATCGTCTTTATTTCCTCTTTCCCTGTATGGTACCCATTGTGTAGTGATATCCTTTAAGCCATGAATGACTTCCAGCATATCTTCAAGATAGGTTGTATCGATATCTTCACAGCGTAATGGATCTTCTTTGAGAAACTGCTGGTATCTGTGTCCTGGAAACAGTCTGTATCCTTTTGCTCTGTCCAGAACTCTCTGACAAGACTGTTTCAGTACTTTCAAAGGATTACTTTCTTCATTCCAGAATACCCATACATACCCTGAGCCAAAAGCATCTGCTGTAAATACACATTGATGCACATCATCCACAAGAGAAATACTTCCCTTAGTATGTGGTGGAGTATCAAGGACTGTATACAATTTACCATCTACCTCAATAGTATCTGAAGACTTCACAAAAACTATCTTATCTGCATATGGCTGTAATGCACTGACTCCATTTAAAAACAGTTCTGCATCATCCACATAATCTTTTCTGGAAATATAGATATGATGGATATCTATATTTTCAAAAAGATGTGCATCACTCAAAAAACCGGTATGGTCCATATGAGAATGACTGATAAAAACAGATAGTTTTTTATGATATGTCAGTTCTTCCAGAAGATACTGCAGTTCTTTTTCCTGTACAGAACCAGGCTGTACAGGATTAGCACCATCCACCCACAATCCTTCCTTTTCTCCATCAATGTAATACATAGAGGAAGGTGTTGAGCAAAAAGGATCTTCAATGTGATAAATATCTTTCTGTAATTCTTCTATACGCAAGGTTTTCAATGTAATGGTTTTTATCTTCTTCAATGTCTTTAAGAAAGCACTGCTCTGCTGTCTTTCTTCTTCTATTTTCTTGTTGGAGTCTTTACGAACAGTATTTCTTAAATGCTGTAAATACGGAATATCTTTCACAACGTCATTACCATATTCTCTTTGTAAGCCATATTCCAATGGTAACCAGGTAGAAATATCACTTTCATTATGAGAAATCAAAGCTTCCAGTTTATCTAAAGATTTATATACTCTGGATTCTAAAGTTTCCTGTGCTTCCATTTCCTTATACAGATTTTTTAAAGCTGTTCTGTATGGTTCACTGATGGAGTTCATCCATGCAGTTAAAACACTTTCTTCATTTTCTTCATCTGCAGTACTTTTCAAGAAGGTTGGAATATCTCCTGTAAAAGCTTCACCAAGATCATGAATCAGACACATTTCATATATCTTTTTAAAATCAAGATGGTCAAACTCATCCTGCATAAAGAAAGCCATCAGAGTCATTCTCCAGCTATGTTCCGCCACACTTTCCACTCTTCCGTTGGACAATACACAATGTCTTGTGTTTTCCTTCAGTTTCTCACAAACCTTCAGTACTTCTAACAGTTCCGTATCTTTCATTTTCCAGGGTTCCTTTTTTAATTCATGAGTATTGTATCAATGCATTTTGCACTCTACAAGCGAAGTACCCGTGAACATCTCTGTTCACCTCTTTATTCTCTGATTTAAAGCTTCTTTCCGATAAAACAAAGAATCTGATACCTTATCTTTAAAGTATCAGATTCTTTCATCACTTAATATGTACCACTTTGTCTACAGGATCCGCATATTGTGCATCTGTAATCGTGGTATATCTGGTGCCATCATAGTGGTCCATAAACCCATTATCAATCTTAATGATTTCCCCGGTCTGTGTATCCTGAATTCTTTCATAGCCTAATGTGGCATCACTTTGTTTCTGAGAAAGAATATCCTGAGAAGCATTTCTGTTTTCCCATGAAGACATAATCATGTCTGATGTTTCATTAGCGATTCTGCTCAGGTTCTGAGAAGTCACTACCTGCTGATCACTCTGATTCATTGCAATACTTACAAACTCTGAAGAATAGTCAAGACTTGCAAGGCTCTTTTGCAGTGTATTTGCCCAGTTTTGAAAATCATCTTTAGCTGCTGTAATAAAGCCAACGGAATAAGCCATGTAATACCCTGTACCAAGTTCAATGGCAAAAGGAACCACATCCGCCGCAAACATCCCTTCTCCTTTCACACCATCCTGTGTAAAGGTTGCACGAAGAATACTGGAAGAGACTGATACAGAACTCATCTGAGAATTACTCGGAAAACTTTCCAGCACAGAGAAATTTTCAATATGCGGCACATGGACAGAGGTATAGACTTCATTAGCTTCCAGTGCTGCAGCATATTGAGAAAACACCTGAAAGATGCCTTCAGTAGAGACATTATCCAATACAGGACACAGTCCATAGATTTCATTGTTTAAACCAAACATGTATTTTACATTTTCATCAGGGAAAAACGGTTCTGCCTTAGGCATGTACACAATCTGATTCACTGGCTTATCTGGATCATATACACGAATGACATGAAACATTCCTGCATAGGATGGTGCTTCTTCTACCACCCATCCCTGAGGGATATTCATGGTAAAATCTTCACAGCTGTATGGTACAAGATCCAAAGAAGAAGCTAACTGAGTCACCTCCCAATTATCTTCCACATCTTTATCCTTCTTATTGGAAGAAGTATCTTTTTGTAAAGCATCTGTTTTTTCAAAATACATTTCTGTTGTTTCATCGTAAACAGTTAAGATACCATCTTTCAAGACATATGTATCTGTACCTGTTTCAGTATGAATTTCTTCCGCATCCCATGTTACATCTGAGGTCACTCCATCATAAAGCATTGTACCCGTACCATCTTCAAACAGTTCCAGAGTCATACCTGCTCCGGCACTTTCAATATCTTTCTGTGTATAAGTTTCTCCATCATACTGCATACCTGTTAAAATCCAGGTACCTGCCATAGGCTCTTTCTGAGTATGTTTCTTCCCGCATCCTGTAAGTACAGTCGTTGATAACAAACATACCATCGTCCATGTACACAGTTTTTGAATACCTTTTTTTAATCCCATAGTCCCTCCTCTTTAAGATAGTCCTGTAATATCTTTCTTACCTTTGCATAGCCTTCAGTTGTATAGCAGCTGGCATTTCTAAGCAGATTCCCATTTTCAAAAGTAAGTGTCCATTCTGTATCGTCCGCAAATCTGAACGTCAGTATTTCTTCTGCATCTGCAGTACGTACATCCTTCTTTTCTTTTATTTCTATCGATTGTAATGCCTGAAAACATGCCTGTAGGATTTCCTGATTCTGTATATCCCATTCTCTGTGTGTTTCTGTATTAGTGGTATATATTAGCTGTACAGGTTTTTCCATACAGGAAATAAGTTCAGAAAAAGACACTTCAGGAAATTCCACTTCCTCAAACATCACTTCCTCTTCTCCTTTTCCATACCTGTCTACCGTATAGATAGCAGAAGTAGCAGTATGTACAGTACTTTCATCATCCTGAATATTGTCATAGAGCTGAATCGTAAAAGTACCGTCTTCATTGTCTTTCCACTCTGCCTCAGTTGGAACATAGGCATTGTTCTGTTTGTAATACCATCTGGATACAGCTATCAGTTCACGTATCT
Source organism: uncultured Bulleidia sp. (assembly GCA_934754415.1). GTDB lineage: Bacteria > Bacillota_I > Bacilli_A > Erysipelotrichales > Erysipelotrichaceae > Bulleidia. The sequence goes on along the minus strand of CAKVIS010000066.1, from coordinate 3,662 downwards.
GATAAGGTTTGAAAGTAAATGTATCTGTTATCTGTGGTTCTTCAGAAGAATTCACAATCTCTTTACTCAATACATACTCTCCACTTACAAGATTGTTTGAAACACCTCCTGCAAGCGTATCTTCATCTCTTTCCACCTGCATCAGTACTTGTTCAGGTTGGAAAGTAAACGTAAACTTTTTAAAACTGTCTGTAGTATCTGTTCCATTGGCATCTGTCACTTTCATTACTTTGATGTTTGTGTCCAAAGATTTGTTGTTGGATAAGAATCTCGCATTCACCACTTGAAGAGAATAGATCTGTTCTTCTCCAGAAAAGAAAGAACAATGTAATGTAAAACTGCCTTTTGTATGTAAGGTATACTTTGTTTTTGTATCTGCAGAAGAATATGCATACCCATCATACGTTTCCAGGTGTAACTCTTCTTTTTCTTCCTTCCCCTTTGACTTTGTACAACCTGTACATAGTGCACCAGCAATCACTAATGTGACAACACCAACGCATTTAAGTATCCTTTTCATTTGGACTTCCTCCCTCAAACCGGTAATAGAACTGCACTAATCCAATTCTTGATTTTGTATTGGTCTTTTCATTAATACTTGTAATATGCCGATACAGTGCAGCACGAGAAATCAGTAACTGTTCTGCAATTTCCTGTACATTTTCATCAGATACCAGTAACACTTCCAATACTTCTGTTTCTCTTTGGGTCAATGAGAAAGCTCTGGCAAATTGCTGTAATCGTTCTTTTTCACTCATGCCCGCATCTTTTTGTTCTGTAACTTCCTTCTTTTCTTCTGCAGGTTTCATCAAGGAAACATAGAAGTAAAATGCAGCACTGATAAGTACAAACAATAGCAGTACTGTACCGTTTCTTAGAATGTGGTTATCCGACTGTAACAGTTTCAAAGAAACAGAGGACATGATAAACGCACAGACATTGTTCACAGCTCTTCCAAGTCCCGCACATAACTGAGGCAAATCCGTTTCATAAGACAACTTCATAAAACTGCTTGTAAAATAGACCACAAAGAATCCTGCAGAAAGATAAAAAACAATTAAACCTGCATAGAAGGATCCGCTATTTTCCATTACCACAATACATAAGGTAGATAAAACTGTGACTCCGTACATAATCAGATGCATGTATTTCTGATGACAGGCATCATACAGTACACCCGCAAAGAGAGCACTAAGTGCCAGTAACAGTCTTGGCCAATTTCCTACATCACCGTTTCCAGACACATGAACAAGTGTGACTGCCGCATCCAATGTAGAGAAAATGCATGTCATTAACATCACCACAGCTATCAACGCCATCCCCGACAGATATGGATTCTTAAGATTCTTTACGTAATCTGTACCTTTAATATCTTCTGTCTGTTCATGTTCCGCTTTTAGCATCAGTACTGCAACAATGGCAGAAGAAACAGCAAGGACTATTGATTCTGCCATAGAATTCTGTACAAGATGTGTATTCAGATACTGAAACAGAATTCCAAGGGCATAAGAAACTGCAACTGTTTTTGCAAGACTGGAATGCTCCAGCACATGTGACAGACGATAATGCAGCGCACTTCCTGCAACACCTATCAACACATAGGCAAGACAACCTGCAATTAAAATCAGTAAATAGGATGCACGTTGCCAGATAACAAACATACATATAATTTCAGCAAGTGCCCCTGCAAAGACAGCAATGGAGTGTACACTTTCAGGAATCTTTACTGATAATAACGGGTACAGTACAAACCCTATCACACTGGCTCCCAGGATGTATCCCTGTGCAGCAATGACATCAGAGGGTGCTGTCACTAAAGACATCATGTTATCAAAAAGATACTCTGTCCCCAGAAAGATAAAGTTAAACAGTGCCAGCGCTACAATCAGCGTCATCACTTTCGTATTCTTTATTTGTAAATGCATATAGGTAACCTCATAAGAAGTATTCAGCATACTTTTGTATACCTCCATTATAAATAAAAGTCTCCTGTACAATAGTTGACATTTGTCTCAACCATTTCTTTTTGAATACTTCCTGCTTTTTGGTTCTCATTATTTTCCTTGTGCCGATTGAAACAAACGTCAACTGTGATACCCAAATTCTCTATGATACACTGAAATCACCTATACAAATGCCAAGGGGGAATGATTGTATGTCATACAAACAGATACGTTGTCCAAATTGTAATCATCTGATACAGGTGGAAGAAGATGCTGTACATATCCGTTGTAAATGGTGTGGAAAAGAATACCAGTTGAAACAGAAGACTTCACCATCCGAAGTACAAACCATAAACTATCAGGGAAGAGGCACTGTCTTTAAGATTTATGTACCTCAAGGGTGGTCTTATGGTATCTTTGATGATAACGAATCCATTTCCAGTCTTGCACCAGTCTGCAAAGGATTGCAGCTCATTTCTCAAAACGGAGCACAGCTTGTGTTTTACCCTTTTGCCTTTTATAAAGACGCTGATCCAAGACCTGCCTTTAATTTTGGATTCACCACACATTCCGCTTCCAGAGAATATCAGTTTGATCCCATGACTTTTACCAATTACAGTAAATTCATGGATCTTCCACAATATGCCATCCGAAGAATCACTTCCACCTGTAAGAGACTCTTACAAAAACCTCTTGCCAATCTACAGTTACAGCCAGTAAACTTCACCAACGCTGAAAAGATGACCATGTATTTCCAGCAAGTATCTGCAGAGAAAATGAAAAAACCATGCATTGCTTTTCCAGGTAAATTTGCTTTTTCCTTTCAGGCAGATGGACAACAATACAACGGCTTCTTCAGCACTGTACTTTCTCATACAGAGAATACTTCTCAAGGAGCATCCTGGCAGGATCTATTAAGAAAAGGTGTTTCTGTTATGGGAGCTATGTATGGTATCGGAGGTATGGGAACCTTTGACTGGGGACGTTACTATGATTTGATAATTATGTATCCCAAAACAGATAGTACTGAAGACAGCAGTTATGAAGCTATATTTGATAACTTTCTGAAAAACTTTAACTACGGTCCTGTATACTTTGCATTACAGAATGAAGAAATCCAGAATGTACAGCAGATTCAGCTGCAGGGTGCCATGTCACGTCAGCAAAATGCCATACGTGCTTCTCAGAATATCTCTGCCACACTTTCTGAAACCAGCAATATCGTCAATTCTGCAGTACAGTCACACTCTCAGCAGATGAACCATATCATCGACCATTCTACTGATGGAATCCGTGGAGTAGAATACTATCACGACAATACCGGTCAGAACTATCAGGCAGATGTCAAATATGATCATATTTATAAAAAAGGCAATACTTTTGTTGGAAGTTCTGATGGAAGTCTTCAATTAGGGCCTGAATGGGAAGAACTAAAGAAGTAAAATGTGAGGATGAGGGAAAGCTCATCCTTTTAAGTTCCTCATCTTGTCTGTTTTTCAGTAAACATTGAGCCACACCGCTATCGCCTATAACATTCTTCAGGAGTTACAGTCAAAAAAAGATACTGTACATTTTTATGCTACAGTATCTTACGTGAACCTCCCCACCTTAACAGATGTAAGACATCATGTTTGAAGATAGGGCTTCTAAGCTAAACTAATCATAAGGACTTAATTTAACCTACGGCATGTCCACTATACCGCTATTTCCTTGCTTTAC
>CAKVIS010000065.1 GCA_934754415.1 uncultured Bulleidia sp. | reverse complement strand
TTTCATCCAATTCAATCTCACCGGATACTACCGTAGTATTAAGAAGTTTTTCAAACATGTGGAGTAGTTTCATTCTCATACGCCATACGGTATATGTACTGATATCCAGCGTAGCTGCAGTTTTTTCTATAGGTGCCTGTGCAAATGTATCTGTGATTAACAAATCCCATTTAGATTCATCCTGATGTGAATAATGTGTAAGCTAACCATAATCAATAGTAAAGCGTTTATGACAGCTACTGCATTGAAGCATTGGTTTACCACTATTTGCCTTTCCACCTTTTGTAAAACGAGAATTAGCAGAGCCACATTTAGGACACACTTTAATACAGTAGTTTCTGGATTCTTTCTTTGCATTTACAAGATCAATCAGTTCTCTGTCGATTTTATCTTTAGCAAATTGATCTAATGAATTGTAATGTTCAATAATTTCTAAGTCTTTCATAATAGTCATCTCCTTGAGTTCACTATTATGGTAATGTGTCACGTCTAATTTAATGTACATATGCGTGTACATTAAACTAACTTATTCACCGTTTTGCTAATATAGCCATTTCTATTAAAGAAAGATTTTTTTCATACCTAAAACCGCTCAATTACTCATCAAAAAACGGAGAATAACAATTTGATAGTAGATTGTTCTATTCTTGTTTTTAGTGTTTTTGTAGAAATTGCCAATGCTCATCAGTGCTCAACTTAATGAAATTGTCGGCAAGGAATGCTTTTTGTTAGCTATATAGATGCTTTCAGGCTTTCTACTTCAGCAATAGATTATCTTTCAGCATAGCTAGTGCCAAATTTATTGAACTTCACCATTCACAAAAATTCCCTCATAAATCACCTTTCCATTTTCATCATACAAAATTCCTTTTCCGTCATATTTTCCATCCACAAAATTTCCTTCATATTTCAATGAGCCAGTATCTTCAAAATACTCTTTACCTTCGCCATTAAGACATCCATCCACAAAATTACCTTCTAGTTGCAAAATCCCGATAGAAGTATCTGTGTATGTATACTTTTTACAATACCCTGTCATTTTTCCATCAGATGTAAGACAACCTTCAAAATAAGGAAAGCCCAAAATATATTGATAATAATCCACTGTTGAATCCTCATTCATTTTTTTTGCCGTTAATGAATATGCCAAATCACTTGTTTTTGGAATCTCATTTTCTTTATATGGCCAGTTTTCTATTAATCCAAAGCCAACAATTGCGGATGTAAAGTCATTTACTTTTTGAGCTTCATGTCCATAAGACCAATATGCTTCTTTAAATTCTGAAGCATTATAATAAAGCAACCATGTATAATAGTCAGAATTTCTTAAATCCATATCATCTACCATTGGCGTATTAACATAAAATTCAATACCATAGCCGGAATAATAACCATTATCAAAATTACCTATATACCTTAAATTATATGCTTTATTATTTGATGTACCTTTATTACCCATATCAGAATAAACTCTCATGTCATCAAAAATATAACCAATTCCAGTTGGATTATTATTCTCATCTAAAGAGCCGTAATAATAATAGTCTGAATCGGTTGCTGTTAAATGATAGTAGGTATATTTCTCACGTCCATTATCATCTGTAACAGTTTCGATTTTCACAGGAACAGCTTCATCCAGTGCTTTATCAAAGTCAGACAAGGTAATTTGAGATTCAAGAATTTCTCGTTCATCAAAAGACATGACTTGCATTTTTTTCACTTCAGCATAATAAAATGCAGGATCCATTAAATAATGTAATATTGATGAATTAGAATCAAGATCCCCTGAATAATTGGCTAATATGTCCTCTTTATTATTAGTTTGCTTTGCGGAATTAGATTCTTTTTTATCAGAATTTTCATTATTACTCGTATGAACTTGAGCAGATTGTTTTGCTATTTTATCATCTTCATTTTCATCATCGCAATTTGTACAAGCTGAGAATGATGCAACAATCACAAAAAGAATAAGCAATTTTTTCATATTTATTGAGTGATTAGTTAAATTGGCCATATTTACTCCCCCTTTTAAGCAACACTTTAAATATCAATTAATATAGTGTAAAGTTAAAACATTAATAGTTATCATCTTATTCTTAAACAATAATTCTTATTAAGATTTATCTTTTTTATAATGTGCCTTTTCCATTAACTTCATTTAAACTATAACCCCCCCCGCAAAACAAAGTCAACATCAAATAAAGAATAAGGTCCAAAAAGATGGTTCTTCTAACATATATGTTAGAAAGGCCTTAAATCAATGCAAACATACACATGTTTTTATCATTCTCTAATTAAATAAGCATTATAATCTCAAGGAAATCCTCCATGGAATTTCTCTTATTCGACGCATTGAAATTCTTAATATATAAAAAAATGAAGAGATTTCTCTCCTCATTCATAATCATAATAATTCTTTGCAGTAATGTTTTTATCTTTCATCATGACTTTTCCAAGAGCCACAACACCATCAATATCCAGATTTTCATCCAGGATAACACAGTCCGCATCCGCATGCGTCTGCAATCTTCCCTTCTGAGGCATCTCCAGTGCATCTGCGACATTTTTAGTAATAATGGAAATAGCTGTAGATATATCCACATGTTCTATCTGAATGAGATCTTTAATCGTCTGATATAAAGTCTCCATCTTTCCAATACCCATACCTATAATCTTCTTATCGACACTCCACTTTGGAAAAGAACCGTTGGAATCGGAAGATAAAGTAATCTGACGTAAAGGAATTTCCTTCAGTGTTTCAGCTAAAATTTTTGCTGTTTCTGCTGTATCCAGTCCACTTGTAAAGTCAATATAGCCACCCATCTTTGCAAAAGCAATGGCATCTTCATACTGATTTGCTACATGTGTTGGACGAAACTGTGTCACAGGAATATCACTTTCTTCAACAATTTTCATGACATCCTTATAGCCAATCTTTCCTGTACCTGTATGCATATGTACTACACCCGGCTTTTTAGCAAGTAAAGCAGCAGTTCTGACTTCACTTGCCACACGTGTCAGTTCATGTCTGTCTACCTGAGAAGATCTATGGTCACTGATGGCAATCTTAACACCGATGACTTCATCAATAAAAGCCACATCCGTACCTAAGCTTCCTGTTAAAGTGGTGCTTGGATATGCATAAGAACCTGTCAGACACCATGCACTGATTCCCTGTTCTCTTAATCCCTTTGTTTTTGCGATTAAAGCAGGAACACTTTTTGCATGTGCATCTGTTCCCAGTAAACCAACAACACTGGTCACACCATAACGAATACAATCTGTCATCTGCAACTCTCTTATCAGTGAAGCAAATCCGTTTTCTCCTCCACCTCCTAAGATATGTACATGCTGGTCAAAGAAACCAGGAACGATTGTTTTGCCTGTACAGTCTATTTCTTCGTAATCCTGTGGAAAAGAAAAATCAATATGGTCTGCAATCTGAATGATTTTGCCTTCACTCATCAACACATCCTGAATACCCATGTCTTCCGGAGCATACACATGCCCGCCTGTTAATTTCAAAAACATACTTTTAGCCTTCTTTCTTATCCAATTATAGCGCCTAATGCACCATATGAAACAACTGTCATGATTACAGCTGCTAAAAAGATACCCAATAATATAGATAAGGATGCTTTCTTCAGATCCATATCAAATAAGGATGCGACAAGAGACCCTGTCCAGGCACCTGTTCCAGGTAAAGGAATACCTACAAATAACATCAATCCCCAGAATCCGTATTTTTCAATCTTAGGTCTGTTCTTTGCGGCTTTTTCTTCCAGCCATGTCGCAATCTTACTCATATGATGATCTGCCATCCAGTGAATAATCTTTTTGATTAATAACAATATAAAAGGAATAGGTACAATATTTCCAAGTACACACCAGAATATTGCCTGCCACATCGGAATCTGTAACAATCTTGCAAGTACAAGACCTCCTCTTTCTTCAATCAAAGGAATCATAGAAACAATAAAGACAGATAAGGACGGAGAAATATGCTGTCCTATCGTTCCCATAAACCAAGTTAAAAATCCATTCATGCAGATAACCTCCACTGTTTTGTATAACGTCACTACTCTACCACAAGTAATCTATTTTTCCTATATTCAGAAAAAAACGTGACAAGTGTTTATGGAAGTGGTATTATAGACAAGCACAAAGAAATGGGCCTGTAGCTCAGGTGGTTAGAGCGCACCCCTGATAAGGGTGAGGTCGTTGGTTCAAGTCCATTCAGGCCCACCATTTCTTATGATGTATTGGGGTTATAGCTCAGCCGGGAGAGCACCTGCTTTGCAAGCAGGGGGTCAGGAGTTCGATCCTCCTTAGCTCCACTAAATCAACCGGACAAAATTTGTCCGGTTTTTTATTACTTTTTGCTTAACATTGTTATCTAACTTATTACAATAGTGTTGGAGGTAAGTTAGCCATATGAAACTCAACGAACTCAAAATAGGACAAAGCGCCTATATTACAACCGTAGAAGGACAAGGGGCTACACGTCAGCACTTTCTGGATCTTGGAATTATTCCAGGCATGGAAGTCACCCTTGTGAAATATGCACCGATGAATGATCCCATTCAGATCATGGTATCAGGATACGAATTAACCATCCGTCTGGATGATGCAAAACAGATTGGCATTAAAGATGTACATACACAAAAACAAACCGAAAACACTCTGAAAATCACTTCAGATATTGGACATCCTCGTCTTGGGGAAACCTATGATACACAAGCCTATCGTGACGAACACAATCACAAGCCAAAAACAGAAGGAAAACTGGTTTTCGCACTGGCAGGTAATCAAAACTGCGGCAAAACCACCCTGTTTAATCAGCTCACTGGCAGTAACCAGCATGTAGGTAACTTCCCCGGGGTAACTGTAGACAGAAAAAGCGGTTCTATTATTGGTCATCCGGAAACTGAAGTAGTAGATCTTCCAGGAATTTATTCTCTGTCTCCTTATACAAGTGAAGAAATTGTTTCAAGAAAGTTTATTCTTGAAGAAAAACCAACTGCCATTATCAATATTGTAGATGCGACCAACATTGAAAGAAATCTCTACCTGACATTGCAACTTTTAGAGTTAGGCAAGCCAATGGTCATTGCCTTAAACATGATGGACGAATTAAGTGGTAATGGCGGCGTGATTCTTATCAATAAAATGGAGGAAATCCTGCAGGTACCTGTAATTCCTATTTCCGCAGCTAAAAATCAGGGCATTCATGAGTTAATAGAACATGCACTGCACATTGCCACTTATCAGGAATGTCCTGCAAGAGATGACTTCTGCGATAAAAACGATCACGGAGGCGCAGTACACAGAGCAATCCACGGAATTATGAGTCTGATTGAAGATCATGCAGAAAGAGCAGATCTTCCTGTACGTTTTGCGGCAAGTAAACTTATCGAAAAAGATGAACTCATAGAGAATCAGCTTGCATTAAGCGATAACGAAAAAGACATGGTCCAGCACATCATCTCTCAGATGGAAACAGAAAGAGGTCTGGACAGAGCAGCTGCCATTGCGGATATGCGCTATACCTTCATACGCTCCTTATGCAGTAAAACAGTTGTCAAACCACACGTTTCCAAAGAACAGGTGCGTTCAGAAAAAATAGATGCTGTCTTAACAGGGAAATGGACCGCCATCCCTGTATTTGTACTCATCATGGCATGTGTATTCTATTTATCTTTCAATGTTATCGGTGCTTTTCTTCAAAGTCTTCTGGATGAAGGCATTACTATGATTTCCCAGGCAACCGATACATTGTTAACGACTCTGGATGTGTCTGTACCATTACACAGTCTGATTATCGATGCCATCTTTAAAGGAGTAGGCAGTGTCATCAGTTTCGTTCCGATTATTGTCATCTTATACTTCTTCCTGTCTTTACTGGAGGATAGCGGCTATATGGCACGTATTGCCTTTATCATGGACAAGCTATTACGTAAGATTGGATTATCAGGAAGAAGTATTGTGCCTATGTTAATAGGGTTTGGATGCACAGTACCAGCTGTCATGTCCACAAGAACTCTTCCATCAGACAGAGACAGAAAGATTACAAGAATGTTAATACCATTCATGTCCTGTTCTGCAAAAATGCCAGTCTATGGTTTCTTTGCCAGCGCTTTCTTTCCTCACTATGCAGGTCTTATTATGACAGCCATGTACTTTATTGGTATTCTGACGGCTATTCTTGTAGCATTGATACTGAATCACACTGTCTATACAGGAGAAGCCGTACCATTTGTCATGGAATTACCAAATTATCGTATTCCTTCCATGAAGTCTGTCACACAGCTCATGTGGGAAAAAGCAAGAGACTTTCTTCAAAAAGCTTTTACTGTCATTTTCCTTGGTACTATCGTTGTATGGTTCTTACAGAACTTTGACTTCACCATGCACATGGTAGAACATTCTGATCAAAGCATTCTGGCATACCTTGCAGGTCTTTTAACACCTTTATTTGCACCACTTGGCTTAGACAACTGGAAACTTGTAACAGCACTTATCTCCGGATTTATGGCAAAAGAAAGTGTCGTTTCCATGTTAACAATATTGTATGGAAGCACAGAAGCTTTACAGACTTCCATCTCTGCAGCATCTGCTTTTACATATCTTGTATTCTGTTTGCTGTATACTCCATGTATTGCCGCATGCAGTGCATATTCTAAAGAAGCAGGTAAAAAAGAAATGTTCAGGATGGTAGTTTTCCAGATAGGGATTGCCTGGATTGTTGCCTTTATCCTGCACACCCTACTGATGTTATTTTAATCAGAATACACTTACTCTCATGGTTTCAACAACATGAGAGTTTTTCTTTTCTGGCGTTGCAAATGGTCCTCCAACATTCTGCAAAAAACTTTTTAAAAAAGTTGTTGACAAGAATATAGGTGGTTGGTATTATATTTAAGCATTCGATGAATACGGGCCTGTAGCTCAGGTGGTTAGAGCGCACCCCTGATAAGGGTGAGGTCGTTGGTTCAAGTCCATTCAGGCCCACTACTTTATTCATCGTGATATATACGGGGTTATAGCTCAGCTGGGAGAGCACCTGCTTTGCAAGCAGGGGGTCAGGAGTTCGATCCTCCTTAGCTCCACTTTGAAAGATATCCATTAATTTGGGTATCTTTTTTGTTTGGTATTTGAATAAGCTGTTAAGAGTAGAAGCGAAATTTCACAGAGAAAAAGAGATTCACAACTCCATTTTAAGTGGGAATCTCTGTAAGAAAATGAATGATAGTTTGGAAACGAAACGATTACTGCTTATGCTTAGTTTAAATTTGCATGTTTACGTAATGAAAATTATATATGATTGTTGCTGCACTTATTCTGTGTGCAGTATCAAGTAACTGTTCTTAAAGTCTCAAATCATTTCTGCGTCAGTAAAATTAGTATACCCATGCCTATCAATGCTATGGAAATGGCAAGTAAATAATTTCTGATTTTCAGATTATTTGCAAGTGTCTTAATAATCCATGTATATAGAAGTGCGGATCCAATCTCTAATGAAAAGGTCAAAGCTAAAAATACTATGTATGGAAGTCTACTAGCTTTAACACTGAGATTATAAAAGCCATATATATTTGCAACTTTATAATAAACGGGAAGGAAACAAATCATCCACATGAACAAAATATGAATAAAAATACAGATATGTTTCCATTTATAAACAGCAATGTCATTAAGTTAAGACATTGATCAAGTAGAGATTTATATAGGCGTTACACATTAAGTTGTGTAGCGCTTTTTT
>CAKVIS010000064.1 GCA_934754415.1 uncultured Bulleidia sp. | reverse complement strand
CAGTTGAAAAAGGTTCAAAAAAAGAATCGCTGCAAACCCATTTAAACAGGCGTTATACAGCGACTCTTTTTTAGAAAATTTCTTTATTTTGTGGATAACTGCTATTGACAGATTTTTTTGTTTATTGAGTTATCGGTGAATAGTAACATATATTTTTAGAAAAAAAAGATATGACTTTACCATTTTTTAACAATATAGATATTGAGAGGAAATTTTAAACCATGGAAATTACATATGAAGTAAGAAAAGAAGCTTTCAATCACCTTTGTTCCACCTATATGCAACACAATAGATGGGCAAAAACAATTCAGGTCAATACCTTTTTATCCAAGATAAGCGATTCGCACCAGATATATGATTCCTCATACGAAAGAAACAGACAGTATCTGTATTTATTACAGCAACTTCATAAGTTTCACTCTTTACTCGATGAGATAGAAATACTATACGGAGAAAAGGCTAAAGTATTGGTCTACAGACAATATGCTCTGAAAGAAAAACAGTCCGCTCTGGCATTGGAATATGGAATTTCTGTCAGAACATTGCAGAGAAGAATGCATACATGGATTTACGGAGTACTTATGGAGGAATGCATATATGATTCAAACTTTTAGAAAAGAATGTGCAAAATATACTTACTATCAGAAACATCTGCATCATCTTCAGCTGGAGTATCAAGAGATGGAATGGAAATCTTATTGCGTCCACAGCAATGATTATGAGCAGAAATATGATTATCGCCCTGTACAGTACCTGAGTACAGTATGGCTTGATAATAAAAATAAGCTTGAAACAGAAATACAAGAAATCAAAGCTAAAATTCGATGGATAGAGACTGGATTTCAATGTCTTGAACCATCAGGTGATACGTACATGTTATGGCAGGTTTTAGTTAATAAATACCCTTATACCAAAATGGCAGAAGAGATGGACATATGTCCCACCAGTCTGCACAGAAGAGTTACCAACGATTTAAAGAAATATCTGCCAAAAGAAAAAGAAGAAAGTTGCCCTTCTTCCTAAAACTGTGCAATAAGTTTTTTTGCTTCTTCTGCTTTAATATCATCAAAACCTCGCAATGTCTCACATTGCACAAGATACTGGCTAAGATGAGGTAATCCCAAATCATCAAAAATAATAAATCCTTTAAAATCAGGGTGTTCCAGAAGATAGTCTGTAATATGAATTTCTCTGTTTTTAGAAAATTCCATTTCTGTAGTACCAACTACTGGTACTCTTTCATCCATTCCTCCCTGTAAAAGGTATTTTTTACAATACTCCACTCCGGAGAATCTCCAGGAAGAAGAGATAACAATTTTAATAGAATGTTGCAGGCAGAAATCAGATAGTCGCTTCATGCATTTTTCATCCACAAACTGAAATTTTTTTGCTTTTTCCATAACAATTTCCTGATATTCCGGTGTATTCGGATCCAGGAATACATTAATAACCCCATCAAAATCCAAAAAACCATAATAAACAGCTTCAGGATTTTTCGCATTCATTTCTAGTATCTTTCGTATTTTATCTAAACGTTCTTTCCACTCAACATCACTGATTTCCATGCAATACCCCTTTTAAGCTATCATTTCATTGTAATCAGATGTATCAGTTTCTGCCTTTGTGCATCCTGATCATATGCGTCCATATTTCTTTGATTACGTAAATATCTTTCCAGATACTCTTTTGAAAACATCAAACTGTTTCTGACATCTACAGTCGAAATTCTAGAAATGATAAACGCTAATATAATAACAGAAATATCTTCTTCTTTCACGGCAATTTGTGTATTCCATTCCACACGAAGATCTTCAGTGCCATCTCTGTACACAACACCTGTATCCTGTGTAAAACAAAATACACCTCGTCCCGTCTGTTTCTGAAGAAGCCCGATGGCAGTAAACAAATCTTTTGATGAATGTAAGGTACCAGCCTCCTGCCCACTGAGACACACTTCACAGGATAAAGACAATATATCTTTCAGAACATCTTCCTCTATATTTTCAATATTTCCCTGAGGCACAAAGTAGAACGGACAATCAAATCTGGAAATGCTTTCCACCAGTCCCTCAGCTCCATTGCCACAGAATAAATCCCCAAAGGCTACAATAGCTGATATCTCTTCACCATCTGTATATTCCGTAAAGCTTTCATCAAAATCATATTCACTTCCCGGCACAACCATTCCTGTCTTTTTTCCCTGTGCATCTTTAAGACAATATTCCACACCCTGCAGTTCATCCTGATGATATTCCACAGGAATATGCTTTTCTTCTGCAAGCTCTTCCACCTTCTGACCATAAACTCCGCTTCCTACAGGAGCCACAAGATCTACAGGTATGGAGAATGCATCAAACATTTCATAAGCCTGAAATGCAGATCCTGCAGGTTCAAAATCAGTGGATTCCGGTGTGAAATCTTCTCCCTCTTTTGGAAGTGTTTGCACAGAAGCCACAATCTTGCAGCCCATTCTGGCAAATATCAGCACTTTTTTCATAAATATCCTTTCTACAGAGTCATATCTACAGACTCTTTTTCAAATTGTTTTGTATACAAAGAGTAATAATATCCTTTTTGTTTCATCAGCACAGGATGGGTACCCTTTTCCACTATTTTTCCATCTTTTACCACCAGAATAACATCTGCATCAACGATAGTGGATAATCTGTGAGCAATTACAAAAGACGTTCTTCCATGAATGACTGTCTGTATTGCGTCCTGCAGATACTTTTCTGTCACCGTATCAATGGAAGATGTCGCTTCATCAAGAATCAGAATTTTTGGATCAGCAAGTAAAGCTCTGGCAAAAGACAGCAGTTGCTTTTCACCTGTAGAAAGTAAACTTCCACCTTCTCCAACTTCACTATCCAGTCCCCCGTCCATTTTTTCTATAACATTTTCTGCATGAACAAGCTTTAATGCCTGATAAATCTCTTCATCTGAAGCCTCGGGATTTCCATATCTCAGATTATCTCTGACAGATCCCGAAAACAAATGAGGTGTCTGCAGTACATAGCCTATATTGGAATGCAGCCACAATTGCGATCTTTCTCTGGCATCTTTTCCATCAATCAGGATTTGTCCTTTTGTTGGTTCAAAAAATCTGCACACAAGGTTTACGAGAGTGGATTTTCCAGCTCCCGTTTCTCCGACAATAGCCACATTGGTGCCTGCAGGAACTTCCAGATTAAAATGTTCAAGTACCATCTCCTGACCATCTGGATACTGAAAGCTGACATCTTTGAAGACTATTTCACCTCTCAGTTCCTCCCAGTTTTCCTTCTTAGGTTCAAATGTAGTGCCATATTTCTCTATAACTTCTTCTGTATCACTGACATCAGACTGTTCGCTCATCAGGTTGAAGAAACGTTCAATATTTACCTGAATACCAAACAAAGCAGAAAAAGTTTCCACAATAATCTGGATAGGATCAATCAGATTTAATGCATAGGTTACAAACACAGATAAGGTACCTAGTTCCATAACCCCTTCCATTGTCAGCTGTCCGCCCTTCCACAAAACTACTGCCAGTGCTGCAAATGTCATAAATGTCAGCATGGAAATAAACAGAGCTCCAGTTCTCTGCGTACGGACACTGTATTGTTTCATAGTATGCGTATCTTTTCTGAATTCCTTCTGCATCAGGTTTTCAATAACAAGAGTCTTAATGGATTTTGCACCGGTAATACCTTCATTAAAATCACTTGTAATCTGTGAATTCAATTCTCTGACCTTTCTATTATATAAAATCATCTTTTTCTGAAAGAATGTGATCAGGATAACCGTTACAGGAACTATCAGCAACACAAGAAAAGCCAGATGAAAATTCGTTTTCATCATGACAATGATAACAAACAGAAGATAGGACACATTCCAGACAATATCCATAAATCTCCAGGAGGCCATTTCTCCGATTTTCCCTGTATCACTCATCACTCTTGCATGAATATAACCTACATTATTCTGATTAAAATAGGAAAATGACAAAGTCTGTAAATGATTAAAAGAAGCATTTCTCAGATCTCTGTCCACATGCATTTCAATCTTTCCGCATAAATATGTACTCATGAAGAAACTGATCACCTGAACCAGTAGTAAAACTGCATATCCCGCAATAAAAGCAGATAAAGTATCAGTGGTTTTCAAGGCAATAAAATGATTCAATGCATACCTGTTAAACAAAGGCCATACAGCATCTATCAAAGAACCTAAAGCTCCCAGAACAGCAGCGATACAAATCATTTTTTTATATTTTTTTACATACGGCCATATTTTAGGAACCCCAAACCATGGCAGCGTTTTTATCTGTTCCTGTTTTTCCATCATTCCTCATCCATCTGTGTCTGTAAAGCATAGATATGTTTATATACACCATCCTGCTTTTGAAGTAATTGTGCATGTGTACCGGATTCAACAATTCTCCCTTCATCCAGTACATAGATGATATCTGCATGCATAAGTGTAGAAATTCTGTGAGCAATTAAAATTGTAGTGGTATTTTCAGTATATTCTTTTAAGGAGGCACGTATTCTGGCATCCGTTTCTGCATCCACTGCAGATAAAGAATCATCAAAAATCATAATTGGCGGTTTTCTTATCAGCATTTGCGCAATAGCAGTTCTCTGTTTCTGACCACCAGATAATGTAACCCCTCTTTCACCCACAAAGGTTTCATATCCTTGTTTGAAATGAGATATTGCATGATCCAGGCTTGCAATATGGCTTACTGTTTCCACATCTTCTTTGGAAGCACTGTCCTGAGCAATTTTGATGTTGTCATACAGGGTTTTGGAAAACAGATATGGTTCCTGTAATACCATTCCGATATTCTGTCTTAAATACGGTAAAGAAATTTCCTGTACTGCAGTACCTGAAATAGTAATCGATCCTTCCTGCATAGGATATACTCCATCCAGCAAATACATTAAAGTACTCTTCCCGCAACCTGTACTGCCCAGAATACCAACAGTAGAACCAGCAGGAATTCTCATGGATATATCATGCAGCACCGGGATATTTTCTTCATAGGCAAAGCTGACATGATCAAACACAATATCTCCATGCATATCCGGGGTTTCTTTCTGTGAAGTATCTTCCACAGGAGAATGCATAATATAGGCAATTCTGTCTATGGCAATCATAGCTTTGGATAACTGGGCAATCACTCTTCCAATTTGTCTTACAGGCCATGTAAGCATGGCATTATACCCGATAAAGGAAATATAACTGCCTGCAGTCATTTCTCCTTTCACAGCAAAATATGCACCTAAAGAAGTAACGGTAAGTATCTGCAGTCCTGAGAAAAAATCACCTGTACTCCAGAACATGGATAATAATTTCATCAGATGCACCCACATAGAGGTATAAGAAGCATTCTGTGTTTCAAATCTTTCCCTTTCATAAGATTCTCTTCCAAAAGCCCGAACAACACGTACACCTGTCAGGTTTTCCTGTGCAATGGCAGAAAGTTTTCCTTCCTCTTCATCCGCATGCTGGAATGCTTTACCAATCTTTGTATGAAAGAATACACTGTAGGAAATAATGACAGGAATAAAACAGGCACTGATAACAGCAAGTCTGAAATGAATCTGCATCATAAAAGAAACAGCAAGTACAATCAATACAACAATTCTTAGTAAAGAGGTTAGCTGTTCAGATAAAAAAACTTTAATTGTTTCCACATCAGAAGTACATCTTTGAATAATATCCCCTGTCTGGTTTTCTCCGTACCAGCTGAATGGCAATCTGGATAAATGCGTATACAGCTGGTCTCTCATGTTTTTAACCAGTATCTCAGATCCGATGGCATTGCATACTCTGAAACAAAAATGAACAAATGCATACACAACAGCTACAGCAATAATCATCAATGCAACATAATATAAATGCTCTTTCAGAATACTTACGCCTCCAATGGCATCAATCCAGCCATTTGCAAATGAAGGTAAAGAACTTGGAAGATTCCCAATCACACTGTCTACAGTAAATCCAATAAGCTTAGGATTCACCAAAGAAATAAACTGCATACTCACAGCAAAAAGGACAGCTAAAATAAACCATCTTTTTGAGCCATACAAAAAATTAAAAACTAACTGTAACCTGTTTCTCTTCATGCATCAAATTATACAGAAAACCTGCTTATTCCACAATTTCAATGCTCAGATATCCTTTTCATATTCTCTTTGAAAATCCGAATTCTGTAAAAAACATATCACATGAGTACCTCCTAAGATGAAAAAAGAAGCTAAGTCAAAAAACTTAACTTCTCCTTATTAACTAATCTAACTCTTGACCATTTGATGCAATAACTTGCTTATACCAGGATACATTTCTGTCCCCTTCAAAGCAAACTCATAGTTTTTATAATCCTCTTATTCTGTTAATAAGCAAAATCATCTTTCTATGTGTTTTGTGATGACAGATATTAAAACATTCATATCTACTGGCTTTGCCACATGATCATCCATTCCGGCATTCAAAGCAGCCTGCACATCCTCTGCAAATGCATTTGCTGTCATTGCAATAACAGGAATCTTTTTCCCATCTGGGCGGTCTTGTAAATTTCTTATAGCTTTTATCGTTTCATATCCATTCATTTCTGGCATCATAATATCCATCAAAATCAGATCAAAAGTCCCTGGAGCTGTATTGCAAAACTGTGTAAGAGCAGATTTACCATCTACAGCCCTGATTACACTCATCCTTTTTCTTCCAATAAAGCTACTGTTATTTCTGCATTTAAATCATTGTCCTCTGCCAAAAGAACACGCAAACCTTGTAAATCAATCTCTTTCTTTACCTTTTCTTCAGTTGAAACATTTTCTGCTATACACAATGGGATTTCTACTGTAAATGTTGAGCCAAGGCCTTGTTTGCTGCTGAGTACTATTTTCCCACCCATAAGATCTACATATCTTTTTGCAATTGCCATTCCCAGTCCGGTTCCCCTATAACTGGTTCTTGCCCCCATTGTTTTCTTGACTGAACTCATCAAATATTCTGGTATGAAACTCCTTACTCATACCAATTCCAGTATCTGATATATGATATCGTACGATTACATGGTGCTCATCATCACCTGAATAATTTTCTGCAATAAATGTAATGGTATCTCCGTCCTTTGTAAATTTGACTGCATTGCTGATAATATTCAGCAATACTTCTCTGATTCTGAGCTCATCTGCCATTACATATGGATTTTTTAAGGGTTCTATTGAAACATGAAAATTGAGATCACGGTTTTCCATATATCCTTTTGCAATAGACAAAACAGTATTGATCATATCGCTGAGATTCACTGGCACTGGTTTATATTCCAGTTTGCCGCTTTCAATACGACTGATATCCAGCACATCATTAATAAGTGTCATCAGGTATTCTGAACTCTGCTTAATCTTCTTCAGACAATCGTCCACTTCTTTGTCTGGGTTCTTTCTCAAAGCAATATCTGTAAATCCAACAATTGCACTCATTGGTGTTCTGCTATCATGAGACATATGATTCAAGAATGTCGTTTTTGCAATATTCGCCGCATTTGCATTCTGTGCTTCTTTCAGTGCTTCAATCTGTTTTTTTTCTGCTTGCTGAAAGGGAATAAACCAAAAAAAGAAGTACACAAATAATCACAAAGGAAACTACGATAACTATGTCTCCATATTCCACAAGAACATCCAGCAAGCTCATCCCCTTTTCTGAAATGGAATTCTGTGCAAGAACAACGTCATTTAAAATTTATTCTGGTTCGGATTCGGTTTGCTTCTGTAATGATAGGTAATGCGCTCCTCCCAGGAAAGCTGTTCCTTCAGATTCCATGTAGAAATCCAGTCCTTAAATTCCTGTCTTTCTACATGGAATCTGCAGACACTTTATCCAGAAGTTGTCTTTCTGCCATCTGTTCTTCCAGTATACTTTTTAATTTTCTGTTTCTCATATGTGCCATTACAATCAGGACAAGAAGCAGAACGATCAGCACGGTTATGAAAGCAAAAACTGCCATGGACTGCGGTTGCTTCGGAAATACATATTTAGTTTCTGTCATGACAAAACCCTCTCTATGTTTCCTAGCTGCTTTTCCCATGCATCCAGGAAGGCAATTACAGCCAGTTTTCCAGAACAT
>CAKVIS010000063.1 GCA_934754415.1 uncultured Bulleidia sp. | reverse complement strand
AAAAGCGCTACACAACTTAATGTGTAACGCCTATATAAATCTCTACTTGATCAATGTCTTAACTTAATGACATTGGCTTTTGTCCTTCCTTTTATTTCCATTTTTGTTGTTTACAACCTTGGTTTTCTTTGCTAAGATAGTCAAGCATCTGGGAGTATGGTGAAATTGGCAGACACGTTAGATTTAGGATCTAATGCCGAGAGGCGTAAGGGTTCGAGTCCCTTTACTCCCACTCACTTGAACAGTATGTTCAAGTTTTTTATTCTCATGAGTGCTTAGCTCAGCTGGGAGAGCACTTCCTTGACGTGGAAGGGGTCATGGGTTCGAGTCCCTTAGCGCTCACTTGTAAAAGTTCTGTTTTGCAGGACTTTTTATTTTTCTGGAGGGCAGGCAAAATAAAAGCCCTTACATTTTATCTGACACAACAAAATTCTTGTATATAAAACAATGAAAGTATAAAATTCCGTAGGGTGATTTTAGAATGATTGAAAAGATTAAATCTTACGTGGAGCCTAACCACACTTTAAGAAAAATATTTATAGGCGTTCTTTGTGCATTATTCATCGGTTCCATCTCTTCCATTATTTTTGGAACTGCAAAAATTCATGAAAGTTTCGGAGATATTACCTATCAGGGAACTACAGAAATGGAAAGAGAAACCGCTGATGATGAATACGATGAAGATTCTACCGTATGTGATGTAACCTATGCCAATGATGAAGGGTATCTGGTAAAATCCTACTCTTACGAAGAATTTGAAAATCTGGATCAAGACAGTATTACTGCTTACGAATATACAACTGAAAACGGTAAAACTCTGTTCTTTGACCACGAAAATCCAACACAGCAGGAAATTACAGCTACCTATCACGCTCTGGTAGCTAATGAAACCATGAGTGTCTTTAACCTTGGTACAGCTCTGTTTATCTTAGCTCTTGCAGTAGGTATCATGCTGGTATTCTCCAAAGCATTTACAACCTATGAAAAATGCTGGTTCTTAACCATTATGACACTGGCAACTATCGTAGCAGTTATCTTCCCTGAAGAAAGTGCCAACGGTGTTAACGGTATTATCATCATGTTACTGTACCTGCTGGATACGTTCCTGAATATTCTCTGTGAATTATTAATTTCCAAACAGTCCAGATACAACTTCCTTGTGTCCGTAGCTGTGGAAATTACCGAAATTGCCACATGTATGGTACTGATGTACAGATGGGCAACCATTGCCACAACCTTATTCTTCTGGTTACCAATCGATATCCTGAGTTATATCAACTGGTCCAAACATAAAGATGATGACAGTGAAGAATTAACTGCCGTCAGAAGACTGAAAGGCTATCAGGAAGTACTTGTAATTCTTGCAATTATCGCATGGACATTTATCGTCGGTTACTTATTAAGTGGATTAAATATCCAGACAGACTTCTTAAATGGCAACAAACAGCTAGAAACAGCCATTATCTATATTGATGCCTGTGCAAGTGCAGTCGGCGTAGCCAACGGTCTGTTCATTTTCTTCAGAATGAGAGAACAGTGGGTAGCATGGTATATCTGTGCAGCACTGGAAGCTGTTATCAATATTCTTTCCGGACAGTATGTACTGTTAGTATTAAAGCTCGGTTACTTTACCAATACAACATACGGATATATCAAATGGAGCAGATATATCAACACACATAAAGAGGAAGCAAAGTCCCTATTCTAATATTGATAAAAACGCAAGTTCACATTACAATAGATTAGTAATAAACGCAAAGGTAGGTATATAAAATGGCAATTGAAGCTGGAGATTTTAAAACTGGATTAACTGTCATGGTCGATGGTGACCCATGGGTAGTTATTGATTTCATGCACGTAAAACCTGGTAAAGGTGCAGCAATCCTCAAAACAAAAATGAAGAACCTGAAAACAGGTTCCACACAGGAAAGAAACTTCAACGCAAGTACAAAATTCGAAGCCGCAATGATTGAAAAGAAAGCTGCTCAGTATTCTTACTCTGCAGGTGATGTCTATTACTTCATGGATATGACAACATTCGAAACATTCGAATTAAGCGAAGAACATATTGGTTTCAACAAATACTTCCTGATTGAAGGTATGGACGTTATGTTACAGATCTTCGAAGGACAGGTATTAGATATCGCACTTCCTGATAAAGTGGAATTAACTATTGCTGAAACAACACCTGCAATCAAAGGTGCACCATCTTCTCAGACTAAAGATGCAACTACTGATACAGGTCTTACAATCAGAGTTCCTCAGTTTATTGAAGAAGGAGAAAAGGTACTTGTTTCCACATCTGATGGCAAGTATTCCTCAAGAGCTTAATTCTAAGCTCTTTTTTATATCATGAACAAAGAAAGAAAGATTGCACTCATCACAGGCAGTGCCAAAGGCATAGGGAAAGCCATTGCATTAGAACTCGCCGCAGAAAATTACGATGTCATCATCAATTACCTGCACTCTCAGGACGCCGCAGAAAGCCTGTGCCAAACCATACAGGATACTTACCACGTCAACTGTATGGCACTGCAGGGGGATGTATCCAAAGAAGAGGAAGTGGACACCCTCTTTACAACCATTGAAGAAACCCTTGGCGTTGTGGATGTCCTTGTAAACAATGCGGCCATAGACCTGTCCAATCTGTTCCATTTAAAAACAGCTGAAGAATTCAGAAAAACTCTGGATGTCAATGTTATAGGTGCCTATAACTGTGCAAAAAGAGCAGGAAAACCGATGATTACACAAGAGTACGGTCGTATTATTAACATTTCCAGCACCAATGGTATGAATACCTATTATCCCATGAGTATCGACTATGACGTTTCCAAAGCGGCATTAAACGCTCTGACACATGACCTTGCCATGCAATATGCCCCTTATGTCAACGTCAACTGTATTGCCCCTGGATTTATAGGTACAGAAAGTGAACTGGACGGGTATGATGAAGAATTCCTAAAGCAGGAATGTGAAAAAATACTGGTGGAAAGATATGGTGAGCCAGAAGAAGTTGCCCATCTTGTTAAGTTTCTTATTTCCGATGAAGCCAACTACATCAATAACACGATTATCCGCATAGATGGCGGTCAAAAAGGCAGCTGCTAGGAAAATCATCACTATTTACGTCAAATCACGAAAATATCCAAAGCATAGTTTCATGCCATAACAAAACCCTGTAAAGCATCTTTGCTCTACAGGGGTTTTTATTCATTGCATTACCAATTATCTGCTTTGAAGTTTTTCTTGAATTTCATGAATTTCATCCTCTGTAAATCCTGTGAGCTCCTGTATCATCTGTATGGTACATAGAGGATTCACCATCATTTTCTTACAAATCTCCACTGCCTTTTCCAGTGTATCTGCTTCATTTAATACTTCACCATATTCGTTAAGATTGAACTCTGTTTCCAGCATCCTTTCTACCTCTGCTCTTCCGGATTGGATTTTAGCATAAATACTGGCACCTGGATCCATGGTATTCAGCATTTGTACGATGCCTTCTCTGGTACTTCTTCCTTTTCTTATCTCTTCTTTGACCGCTTCTATACATTCTGAATATTCTCTTAACGGTGCACAGATGTCCATCAGTTCTTCATTCAGTCCTTTATGGATATTCAATAACGGCACTTCCACTTCTAACGTTGCTTCAACCTCGCCTAACAAACTGTCTGGCTTTATTACTTTTGGTTTATACAAATCTGACAGTTTCAACATCTGCATCTCCGGATCTTCTTTTGTTCCGTTATACAGCCTGTATAAGCAAGGTTCTGGAAGCTCATATTCCCTGCTGTTGTCCTGGCTACATTCCTCTGCCTGTTTTTGGTTGACATACAGACAGTAACAGTCCAGAAACGGCATGTAAGTAAACAAGTTTGGTGCAGGTCGCTTTTCACACAGCATCATTCTGCAATCAATCAGTATCAGTGTCTCATTTTCCACTGCTATCTGCAGCATATCTTCTACTGTAGTGATTTCAATAGATGAAGGATTCTTATAAGAAGTACCCAAAAAGGCATTGACTAATGGTAAAGCAAACTGTGGATCAGTGAAGATGTATCTGAATAAGGTATCCTTGAATTTATCATTACCTGTAATGGATTGTGTGACACTGCAAGCCACAGTGTCAGAAGAATTTAAAACTGTATTTGTCATAATCATGACCTCCTTACACTATAGATATTGTTAAAAAAGATACATTTATGCGGAGAAATTTTAAAATTATTCTCTTTTTTTCATATTTGCTGTTAAACCAGCTGAGATGGATATGTTTTTTTGCCTGAAATATCTGATAGAAAAAATCAAAACACATAATAAAAACGACCAGAGTAAACAATCGTACTATGGACTGTTCTGCTTCTGGTCGTATGTATGCTTCAGGTATTCTCCATTATCATCAGTATTCAAATGAATACCCTGTGTAGAAATACCTTATTGATTCTTAATTTTACTTAAAGCCAGCAAAATGGAAAGTTTACCATATTCCAGAGATAAACCACCCTGCATATACAGAGTATATGGTTCCACTACCGGAGCATCGGCACTGAGTTCAATCGTGCTTCCCTGAGTAAAACTTCCACATGCCATCACTTCATCAAACGGATATCCTGGCATTGGTGCAGGTAACACCTTTACATAGGAATCAATTGGAGAAGCTTCCTGAATACCCTGTGTAAACTTTACCAGGTTGTCTTCAGTTTCAAGCTCCACTGTCTGAATGATATCCGTTCTTGGATCATTCCATGCAGGAGACACATTCTTATATCCCAGTTTTTCCAGCATCCATGAGGCAAATACAGCTGTCTCAAGAGCACTCTTTGTAGCACTTGGTGCCATAAAGATACCTTTAAAGAACGCATTGTTCTGATTGAAGTTAGCACCCAGATCCTTTCCAATTCCAGGAGATGTCAGTCTGTCTGCTACCATCTCAATCAGATCAGCTCTGCCTGCAACATAGCCACCTGTAGAGGCAATGCCACCACCAAGATTTTTCATTAAAGAACCTACTACAACATCCGCTCCGACATGACCAGGTTCCTGTTTTTCAACAAGTTCCCCATAGCAGTTATCCACCATGATAATGACTTCAGTATTCACTTCTCTGATTTTCTGGATGACGTGACCAATTCTGTCCAGTGTCAGAGATTTTCTGGAGGAATAGCCTCTGGATCTCTGGATTTCTACCAGTTTGACATCCTTTCTCTTCAGTCTTTCCACGATGGCATCCTCATCAAATTCATTATCAATAAGATCAATCTGTTCATATTTCACACCATATGCTTTTAAAGACTGAGAGGAATTACCACATAATCCAATCATTTCCTGCAGGGAATCATATGGTGTTCCCGTCAGAGAAATCATGGTATCCCCATGTTTTAATAAAGCAGAGAATGTAAGATACAAAGCATTTGTACCGCTCATAATATGTGGTCTTACCAGTGCATCTTCACATCCCAGTACTGTAGAAAAAATCTTCTCCAGTTTATCTCTTCCTTCATCGTAGTTACCATAGCCGTTAATATCCGCAAAATCGGAATACGACACATTATTTTCAATAAAAGCAGACAAAATTCTGTTGGAATTATAGAAACATACATCTTCTATTTCCTTATATCTGTCTTTCAGTTCTATATCTGACTGTTTTGCCAGTTCTAATAATTCTGTATCAATCTGATCAATTACCATTTTCACTTCTCCTTGCACCCGTTCTATTATAGTCAATTTCCATGCACATTTAACAGCAATTTGATAAATATCGTGTAGAATGGAACTACACGTAAAGGAATACACAAAGTATGCAGAAATTTAAAGTATGTGCTTCTGACATCGATGGCACGTTATGTCAAAAGGGTGGTGACCTGGCCCCTCTTACAAAATCAGGCATTCAAAAACTTCATCAGCAGGGTGTTTTATTCGGTCCTGCTTCTGGAAGGCCTTTGGACCATGTAGTTCTGGATAAGGCAAAAGAATGGAATCTTGGGTTTGAGTTTGATTTTGCCATTGGCATGAACGGAGGAGAACTCTACGATGCCAGAACCAAAAAAATTGATAAGTATTACTTATTACCTTCCAAGGACATTAAGGAAATTCTCACTTTCCTGAAGCCATTTGATTTAAATGCCATTATTTATGTCAATGCCTATCAGGAAATCAGATGTCTCAGAATTGATGATTTCATGAAAGACTCCATCAAAAGAAACGGTTCCCATGTCACTACAGGAGATATTGATTACCTGGCAGAATTCCCAACCGGTAAAATTGAAATCCAATTTAAAGATTCACACAGAGAGGCTATCTTAAAAGCCATTCAGGAAAACCAGAAAGATACCTGGGAATGGGTACAGACATACAGAAATGAAGATCACTGTACATTTGAATTCCAGGATCCGCATATCAATAAAGGCGTTGCCTTAAAAGCCTATGCCGAAAGATACAACATCCCCTTAGAAGAAGTACTGGCATTTGGAGATCAGGAAAATGATATCGGTCTGCTGGATACAGCAGGCTATGGGGTATGCCTGTTAAACGGTGCAGACAAATCCAAAGCAGTCTCTCAGGCTGTTACAGAATATGATGTAGATCATGATGGATTAGGTCACTGGTTATACGATCACTATTTTAAATAATCTGCTCTTCAGGGAAAGATTATCCTTTCCCTTTTCTTATGCAATAAACAGGAAAGTCAGTCACAAACATGATAGAATATACTTCATATGAAGAAAACAAGTTCTATTACATTAATGACCAGCGGAAATCTGAAAAAACAAATACTGGCCTATACTTTCCCTATCCTTGTAGGATACCTGTTCCAGCAACTCTATAACACAGCAGACGCATTGATTGTAGGTAATTTTCTGGGAGAAACTGCACTTGCCGCAGTCACCGGTGTAGGGTCTCTTACCTTCCTGTTCATCGGTTTCTTTACCGGTTTTGCCACAGGTGCATCTGTCATTGTCGCAAGAGAAATTGGCGCCAATAATGAAGAGAAAACCAGAAGAGTCGTACATACTACCGTAGCTTTAGGTATTGTATTAAGCATTCTTATGACTGTCTCCGGGTTCTTTTTATGTAATCCATTGCTAAAAGCCATGGGCACCCCGTCAGATGTATTACCATTAAGTAATGCCTATTTAAGAATTTACTTCCTGGGAAGCAGTGCCATCGTCATGTACAACATGTTAGTAGGTATCTTACGAGCAGGTGGAGATTCCACACATCCTCTGTATTATCTGGTTGCCAGTTCTCTTATCAATGTGGTACTGGATATTGTATTTATTACCGTATTTAAAATGGGAGTGGAAGGCGCTGCCTTTGCCACTGTCATCTCTGAAATCCTTTCCATGGTGCTGTGCTGGGTACAGCTAGTCAAAGAAGACTCCATGATTCATCTCAATTTCAGAAACATTCGTTTCCATAAACATGAACTGAAGGAAATCCTGGAATACGGATTACCAACAGGTCTGCAGGGAAGTGTCATCGATATTGCCAATGTACTGATTCAGTCATATATCAATTCCTTCGGTGCCTGTGCTGTGGCAGGTATCGGTGCCTATTCCAAAGTCGAAGGATTCATGTTTTTACCGGTCACTTCTTTTTCCATGGCAATGACCACCTTTATCTCCCAGAATATCGGTGCAAGAAAATATGAACGTGCAAGAAAAGGGATTCTGTTTGGCATTGCCACTTCCCTGACCATCATAGAAACGATCGGTGTCATTATCTTCTTCTTTGCCCCTGTCTTTATAGAAGCTTTTAACAGCAATCCTGAAGTAGTCGCCTATGGTGTACAACGTGCAAGAACCTGTGCATTATTCTTCTGTCTTGTAGGTTTCTCTCATGTGGTCTCCGCAATTATGCGAGGCGAAGGAAGACCTGTAGTACCTGTCATTGTAATGTTAGTCTGCTGGTGTGCAGTTCGTGTCACAGTACTGTTAACTATAGGACAGTTTATTCACGATATTCGTTTAGCCAACTGGCTTTACCCGATCACATGGAGTTTAAGTTCCATTGTCTATATCATTTACTTATATAATTTCCATATCTTCACTCCTGTTAAAGATGAAGACTAAATGAAAAAGCGGACTAATCGAGACTGTTGAAAAAGTATTGATTAATTAACGAGATTTATACAAATTGTTTATAAATTAGAATAAAAACAGGTATA
>CAKVIS010000062.1 GCA_934754415.1 uncultured Bulleidia sp. | reverse complement strand
GCTTTTTCTTTCATTATCTCTCCGATAAATCTTACCCTGACCCTCAGACTATCTGAGGGTTTTGGAGGACAAGAAAAGAGGCCTTCGCCTCTTTCATCAGTCTACTTTTTCATCTGCGTGTTTCATCCATTTTGCATATTCTTCATCTGTAGCCAATACAGAATGTGTGGATGTAATGGCATGAACTGTACCTTTCGTATAGTCGACGCCTTCCTTATTCTTATCGTATTCCAAAGCAATACGATTCTTTTCTACAATAGGATTTGGATGAGGAATAGCAGATAACAAAGATCTTGTATATGGATGTACAGGATGAGAGAAGATATCTTCTGTTGTGCCTGTTTCTACAATATGTCCCAGATGCATAACACCGATTCTGTCGGAAATATACTTCACCATGGATAAGTCATGAGCAATAAACAAATACGTTGTGCCCAGTTCATCCTGAAGGTCTTTCATCAGGTTGACAACCTGTGCCTGAATGGAAACATCCAGTGCGGAGATAGCTTCATCGGCAATCACAAGTTTTGGATTCATAACCAACGCTCTTGCAATACCGATACGCTGTCTTTGACCACCAGAGAACTGTACAGGATAACGTGTGGCATGTTCTCTGGAAAGACCTACTTTATCCAGAATAGCATAGACTTTTTCATCCAGCTCTTTCTGATCTTTATACATATGGTGAATTTCAAGCCCCTGCGCAATGATTTCCTTTACCTTCTTACGAGGGTTAAGACATGCCATAGGATCCTGGAAAATCATCTGCATATTCTGTCTTAAGAAAGCTTCATCTTCTTTCTTCAGTTTTCCAGAGATGTCATGACCGTCAAAGATAATCTTGCCATCTGTAGGATCATACAAACGGATCAACGCTCTTCCAGTTGTGGATTTACCTGATCCGGATTCTCCTACAAGACCATAGGTTTCTCCTTCATAGATGTCAAAGGAAATACCATCCACTGCTTTTGTTGTATATGTTCTGGAAATCTTAAAGTGCTGTTTTAAACCTTCTACATGAAGGAGCGGTTTTGCATTGTAATCAATGTTCTTCATACTTTGCGCTCTCCTTTCTCATCTTTGCCATACGATCACGTAACTGTTCAGGCATCTCTACTTTAGGTGCACGTGGATCGCATAACCATGACGCCACTCTGTGTTTACCACCTACGTTGTACATTGGAGGTTCCTGCTTATAATCAATAGCCAGAGCATATGGATTTCTTGGAGCAAAGGCATCTCCCACCACTTTCTTTAACAGGTTTGGAGGAGTACCCGGAATAGCAAATAATCTTGTGGAATCTGTATCTGTATCCGGCATGGAAGCAAGTAAGCCCCATGTGTATGGATGACGAGGATCATAGAAGATTTCGTTAACATCACCCTTTTCAATGATTCTTCCTGCATACATGACATCTACATAGTCTGCCACCTTTGCCACAACCCCAAGGTCATGTGTGATATAGATAACAGCAATGTTATGTTCTTTCTGCAATCTCTGAATCAGTTCAAGGATTTTAGCCTGAATGGTAACGTCAAGAGCAGTTGTAGGTTCATCACAGATCAGAATATCCGGATTACAGGCCAGAGCAATGGCAATAACCACTCTTTGACGCATACCACCGGATAACTGGTGTGGATATTCCTTAAATCTCTTTTCAGGATTTTCAATACCTACTTCTCCAAGCAAGTCCAGAGCTCTTTTACGTGCTTCTTCCTTGCTTGTTTTTTCATGAAGGAGGATTGGTTCCATAATCTGTTTACCAATCTGCATGGTAGGATCCAGAGAAGTCATAGGATCCTGGAAGACCATGGCAATATGCTTTCCGTTAAAACGATAACGAATTTCTTTCTGAGAAAGAGTTGTCATATCTACAGTTTCTCTTTCTCCCTGTTCATTTGTAAAAGTATAATCAATCTTACCGGAATCAATACGACCATTACCGGCAAGAATACCCATAATTGTCTTTACTGTAACAGACTTTCCTGAGCCGGATTCACCTACAATAGCAATAGTTTCTCCTCTGAACAGGTCCATACGTACACCACGGATAGCCTTTACTCTGCCTGCAGTAGTTTCAAAGGATATGTTCAGATCACGGATAGATAATACTCTGTCTTTCTTTTCTCTGTTAATTAATGACATACTCTGTTACCTCAACTTTGTTTCTGATTTGGATCAAATGCATCACGAATACCATCGGCAAACAGGTTGAAACTCAGCATGAGCAGAGCTAACACGATGATTGGAGCAATCATGATATATGGATGAATCGTCATGGACTTATATCCATCTGAAATAAGTGCACCAAGAGATGCCTGAGGAGGAGTGATACCAAGACCTACGAAAGAAAGGAAAGCTTCGGTAAAGATAGCATTTGGAATAGAGAACATGGACATGACAATCAGCTGTCCAAAGATATTCGGCATGATATCTTTAAAAATAATATGGAAGGAACTTGCACCTAATGTCTTACTTGCAAGTACATATTCACTTTCTTTCAGTTTCAGCATCTCGGCACGTGCGATACGTGACATACCAATCCATCCTGTAATCATCAAGGCAAAGATAATGGTTAAGATGCCTCTTGGTAATACAAGACCAAGTAAAGTAACTGCAACAAGTGTAGGAATGCCATTCAGCACTTCTACAATTCTCTGCATAACCATATCGACTTTACCTCCGAAGTATCCGGAGATAAGACCATAAGACATACCGATAACAATATCAATTGCAGCAGCAGAGAAGGCAATGATCAAAGATACACGTGTACCTTCCCAGACTCTTGTAAACAAGTCTCTGCCATTAGTATCTGTACCAAACCAGTGATAGATATCTGTAAACCCTTTTGCGGCATACACATTCTTACCATTTTCAATGCCTCTGAAGAAACCGATTTTTTCCAGTCCCTGAATACGAGGAGGTAAAGACTGCTGCGCCTGGTCAATAGCTTCACTGGCATAGCCGGAAAACATTGGGCCAAAGATAGCCAAAAGTATAATAATCAGAATAATGATAAGACCTGCAACGGCACCCTTATTCTTTTTGAAATGTAACCAGATATCTCTTGCAGAAGAAGTAGCAGCATAGGTTTCATCCACAAGTTTCTTATCCTGCTGTACAAAGACGAAATCTTCATCATTGACATCTTCCAGTACTTCATTTGTAAGAACAGGTTCCTGAGCATGAATTTCAGACATATTACTTACCCTCCTTTGCAACACGAATTCTAGGATCGATAATTCCATACAGAACATCTACCCCCAGCATCATAAAGATATACAGAGCGGAATACACGAAGGCACAGGCAACTACAACGTTATAGTCATTACTCTGAATGGCCTGTACCATCAGCATACCAATACCAGGAATGGCAAATACTTTTTCTACTACCATGGATCCTGTCAGCAGGTTGATTAACAATGGTCCCATAATCGTAACAATAGGAATCATTGTGTTTCTTAAAGCATGATGGAAAATCAATCCTTTTTCCTTCACACCTTTTGCCTGTACAAGTGCAATATAATCACTTCCAAGTACATCAATCATTTCAGAACGTGTAAAACGTGAAATATTGGCAATCGGGAACATGCTTAATGCAAGAGTAGGTAAAATAGTGGAACTGAATGGAGCATTGGCATTGTAAAGAATTGGTGTCCACTGCAGTTTAAATCCAATATAGAAAGCTAATAGTAATGCAAACACATAAGAAGGTACGGATACACCCAGTACGGAAACCACAGAACATAATGAATCGATCCATGTGTTATGATTCAACGCTGCGGCAATACCCAGCAGTAAACCGATAATAGAACCAACCACAAATCCCTGTGCACCGATACGAATAGATACCATTAAAGGACCTTTGATCATATCCGCAACTGCTCTGTTTTTGTTTAAGACGTAGGAGACACCCAGATCTCCTTTGAACATATTCACAACATATTTTGCAAAACGAACAAAGAATGGCTGATCCAGTCCGTATTTTGCATACAGTACCTGTTTTTGCACTGCTGTTAACTTTTCATCATTGAACGGAGAACCTGGCATATATGACAACATGAGGAATAATACAAATAAAATTACCATCAATGTCAAAATGCTCATCAGGACTCGTTTTGTAATATATTTCGACATATTTGATCCCCTTTCCTAAAAATAACACAATAGAGCGGAAACCCGCTCTATTGTATAAAATGATGTATTCACTAAGCTTCTTTAGCTACATAACGGTAGGAATCAACACCACCATTATGGAACTGAACACCTGTTACCTTAGGATTGATCATCATAGCGCCACCATTCTGGTATACAGGAGCCATTGCATAATCATCAAGAAGAATCTGTTCTGCTTCTACAAGATCTGCCCAACGTTTTTCAAAATCAGCAGCATCTTCACCTGTTTCAGCCTTGTTCATAAGTGCATTGTATTCTTCATTGCTGTAAGAAGCTGTATAACCTGCACGATCGGACTTATAGAGATCCAGGAATGTCTGAGGGTCAGCATAGTCTGGTCCCCAACGGGTTAAACCAATCTGGTAATCATTGTTCTGCATGCTTTCAAGTCTTGTCTTCTTAGGAACAGAATTAATTGTAATTGTGATACCAGGAAGATTTGTCTGTAACTGCTGCTGAATATTTTCAGCCACTGCCTTACAAGATTCGGAATCTTCTGTTAACAGTTCAAGAGTAACATCTCCTCCAAGAGCTGCCTTTGCTTTTTCATACGCTGCCTTAGCACCTTCAGCATCAGCTGTTGTCTTTAAGATTTCACCGGATGTTTCACGGAAATCATCACCATCTGGTCCATAAGCAAATTCCTTAGGAATGAATCCTGTAGCAGGAACAGAACCATCTTTTAATACGTCATCAGCAATGGACTGACGATCAATACCTTTGGAGATAGCTTCACGAAGATCTTTGTTCTGAAGAGAAGCGTCATAAAAGCAGAAATCAAGTCTCCATCCATAACCTGTCAGACGTGTTGTGAAACCTTCAGTATCTTTATAAGCATCTACCTGTTCGGATGTCAGCTTAACAACATCGATGTTGCCCTGCTGATATTCCATCATGGCAGACTGTGTATCCTGCAGGAACTTGAATGTCACATCACTGCCGGAGATACTGTCCGCATCCCAGTAATCTTCATTCTTTGTGAATGTGTACTGGTTACCTGCGCTCCATTCTGTCATTGTGTAAGGTCCGCAATAGATTAAATCATCGACAGAACCTACAGCATAATCGCTTCCCTTGGATTCATAGAATTCCTGGTTGAGTGGGAAGAAGGATGGGAATGCCATCAGACCTAATAAGAATCCGCATGGCTGATTCAGATGTACAACGAATGTAGAATCATCTGTAGCTTCAACGCCAAGATCTTCAAGTGGTTTAGTACCGGCTATAACATCTGCAGCGTTTACTACACCGATAGTATCCATGATAAAGTTATATTCACTTGCAAGTTCAGGATCAACAAGTCTTCTCCAGCCATAAACGAAATCGTTTGCAGTAACAGGAGTACCATTAGACCACTTTGCACCGTCTCTTAAGTGGAATGTATATGTTTTACCGTCTTCACTGACATCATAAGATTCAGCAAGATCAGGAACAGGCTGTTCATTTTCGTCCAGTCTTAATAATCCAGCTTCACACATTGTCTGCATGATGAAGGAGTTTCCGTCTGTTGCGACCTCATAGTCCATTGTGTTCAAGTCTGCGTCCATCGCAACTGTGATTGTTCCGCCTGTGAATTCTGTTCCACCTGTGGAAGAAGTAGAAGTGCCTGTAGAAGAGCCACAACCAGCAAGCATTGCACCGGTCATTGCTACAGCAAATGGCTTTTTCCAATTCATACTATATTTCCCCCTTTCGAAAATACATTTTGAATTGTATGCCCCAAAGAAAATGTTGTAAACATAAAATGTTAGATTTTCATAAAAATGCGAAAAGAAAATGAAACATCTGTGAAACATTTTTCAAAAATGGGCATTTTTAAAACTAAATTTCCTTATTTCATCAGCTTTTTTTGAAATTTCTCCTCTTCAGTGATTTTTTGAAAAATTTTCAGAAGGCAAAAAAAGACATTCAGATGAATTTTCACGAATGTCTTCTGTATCCCTTTTATTGCATCAAAGAAAGTTTCTTCGTACATAGATAACTTTACCAAGAATACGCACAGGCAAAGTTTCCACTTCTTCCGGTGTAAAGAATTTAGAGGCATATACCGGATTGGCAGGTTCCAGAATCATCAGATCCTGTTTGAAATACACTCTTTTCACAGTCACTTCTTCTCCTACCATCACCACACCAATCTGTCCGGATTCCAGAGAATCACACATCTTTACAAACAGATAATCCCCTTCATAGATATGGGCACCTGTCATGGAATCTCCCGTCACACGTAAAAAGTAATCGCCTTTTTTGGCATCTGTACGCCCTGTTTCCAGATACCCTTCTATATCCTGTTCCGCAGGAAGATTATATCCAGCCTTTACAGTACCCAGAATTGGTTTAAAACATTCACTTTCTTCCAGAACTTTATCTATATTACAGTCCAGCACTTCTGCAAGTTTTGCCTTTGTACCATTTTTCAGTTTTAAGCTTTCTCCATTCAGCCACCTGTAATACGTAGATACAGATACTCCCAGCAATTGTGCCATCTCTTTATGATTCAGGTCCTTCTGTTGTTCATACTGCAGTAACAATTCACATAATATCATTTTTTATCACCATTAAAATTATAAAATGCATTCGTGTTTTGCACAAGTGAAAAGAGTATTACCCCATAAATTCCCAAATCTATATTGCTTTTAGGAATGCAGATTTCATACAATACAAATACGGAGGTACACATGTCGAACAAAATTTATTTATGTATTGATCTGAAATCCTTCTATGCCTCTGTAGAATGTGTAGAAAGAGGTCTGGATCCTTTTACAACCAATCTCGTGGTGGCAGATCCATCCAGAGGTGGAGGAGCTATCACTCTTGCCGCAACCCCTGCCATCAAAAAGCTTGGTGTACAAAGCAGAGGAAGAATTTTTGAAATTCCAAAATACATCGACTACATTATTGCACCGCCAAGAATGTCTCTGTATATGCAATACTCTGCAAAAATCTACAGCATTTTCTTAAAATGGATTGCCAAAGAAGATATTCATGTGTATTCCATCGATGAATCTTTTCTGGATGTCACACCCTATCTTGCGTTATATAAGCAAACCCCAAAACAGATAGCCAGAGCTATTTTAAAGGACATCATGAATGAAACTGGCATTACCGCCACCGTAGGTATCGGTACAAACCTTTTCCTGACAAAAGTAGCTCTGGATATTACCGCTAAGCATACAGCGGATAATATGGGCTATCTGGATGAAGAAACCTTCCGTCATACTCTGTGGCACCACACGCCTTTAACCGACTTCTGGATGATTGGCCCCGGCACCCAAAGAAGACTGGAGAATCTCGGCATCAGGGATATGTATGGTATTGCGCATTGTAACCAGGATATCCTGTATAAGACTTTTGGAATCAATGCAGAATATCTGATAGATCATTCCTGGGGAAAAGAAAGCTGTGAAATACAGGATATCAAATCGTATTCTCCTTCTTCCACCTCCATCTCCAATTCACAGATATTATTTGAAGATTACAGCTATATAGATGCCTATCTTGTCATGAAGGAAATGGTAGAAACCAACGTATTAACATTGACGGCAAAACATGTTGTCACAAGCCATGTGTCACTGTTCATCGGCTATTCCAAAAATGTACATCCCGCCGCAAGAGGAAGTCATAAACTCACATGCAAAACCAATGCCTATCACATTTTGTTAGCAGAATTTAAAACATTATATAAGAAAATTGTCAATCCTCAGTACCCTGTCCGTCAGATTGCCATCTCTTTTGGAAATATTGAAGACGAGTACTATGAGCAATACGACCTGTTTCAGGATCAGACAATAGTGGAAAAAGACAAGCAGTTGCAGGAAAGCCTTGTGACCATCAAACAGAAATACGGAAAAAACGCCATTCTAAAAGGTATGAACCTGCTGGAAAAGGCTACCCAGAAAAAACGGAACACATTAATAGGAGGACATAATGCCTAGAACAAGAGCACAGCGTGCACAGCAATTTCAAGCCTATGATGCGCTCAAAGGCTTTACGGAATTACTGCACGAAAAGGAAAGAATTGTCATACAGAAAAAAGATCTCTCTGAAGATGACTATGAAGAATTAAACGAAAAAGCTTCCAGATTACAGACAGGAAAGATGGTCTCCATCATACATTATGATAAAAACGAATATATCAAAACTACAGGTATCTTATCCAGAATAGATCCAGAACTGGGATATCTGCAGATTGTCAAAACAAAGATAGCCTTAAAAGATATCCTGCATATTGAGATTCCATAAGAAAAAGAAGTATCCCTCTCAATAAAATGATCTCCGTAAGTAGTACAGAACGTTGACAGTTCTGATACCTCTTGCGGAGGTTATTTTTATGTGGAAA
>CAKVIS010000061.1 GCA_934754415.1 uncultured Bulleidia sp. | reverse complement strand
TCATTGTTTACTGTGCACATAGTTGTACTTCAAACAAATATTCATAAGAATAATGTGTCAGGTGGTCTATTATATTTTTAAAAGCATGAGCACGCTTGCATTAGCTGTCGCTCTAACCGGTTGTACTGTTGGTGGGCCAAGCACAACTGGTTCATCAGAATCTGGTTCTAAGGGCTCGGATACTTACACCGTGGGTATTCTGCAGTTAGTACAGCATCCTGCATTAGATCAGGCCACTGAAGGTTTTAAAGATGTACTCAGTGAAGAATTTGGAGATAACGTGGAATTTGATGAACAGAATGCTGCAGGAGACACTGCCACAGCAAACACCATCGCAGCAAGTCTTGTCAGCGAAAAATGTGATTTGATTTTAGCAAATGCAACAGCCTCTTTACAGGCCGTATCTTCTGCAACAAGTGACATACCTGTACTTGGTACTGCCGTTACAGATTATGCAGCAGCTTTATCCATAAAGGATTACGATGCAACCAAACCAATCGGCAATAATATCTCCGGAACATCTGATGGTATTTCCTATTCAGCACAGGTAGAACTGTTTACTGAACTCGTTCCTGAAGCAAAGAATGTCGGCATTCTATATTGTTCAGCAGAGCCTAACTCTGTAGTACAGGCAGAAGAAATGGAAACTCAATTAACAAATGCAGGTTTTACTGTAAAAAAATATACATTTGCGGATACTAATGATATTTCCTCCGTTACTCAGACTGCATGTCAGGATTCTGATGTAATCTACATTCCTACAGATAATACTGCAGCCTCCTGTACTGAAGCTATCAACAATGTTGCCTCTCCTGCAGGTGTACCAATTATTGCAGCAGAAGAAAACATTGCCAGTGGTTGCGGTATTGCCACACTCTCCATCAGTTATTACCAGCTTGGAAGACAAACCGGTGAAATGGCTGTAAAGATTCTTAAAGGAGAAGAAAAAGTATCAGATATGCTTGTAGAATCTCAGACAGAACTCACAAAAAAATATGTGAAGTCACGTTGTGATGCTTTAGGTATCAAAGTACCTGATACCTATGAGGCTATTGAGGAATAATCCCTCATATACCAGGGATGCCAGACAGGTATCCCTGTTTCTTTATGTTTATAGGAGATCAAAATGAACTTGAATATTAACACATTATTTGCCTCCTTCCCTTCAGGACTTGCACAGGGATTATTATGGGGCATTATGGCTTTAGGATTATATATCACCTTCCGTATGTTA
This sequence comes from uncultured Bulleidia sp., assembly GCA_934754415.1. Classification (GTDB taxonomy): domain Bacteria; phylum Bacillota_I; class Bacilli_A; order Erysipelotrichales; family Erysipelotrichaceae; genus Bulleidia. The sequence goes on along the minus strand of CAKVIS010000061.1, from coordinate 7,938 downwards.
AACTTTGCGGATATGACAGTAGACGGAACCTTTACAACTGGAGGTGCAGTAACTGTGATGCTTATCATTGCAGGCTGGCAACCGTGGATTGCCGTTCTTGTTGCCTTCTTCGCAGGATTACTTGCAGGACTTGTCACAGGTATTCTTCATACAAAACTGGGAATTCCCGCCATACTTGCAGGTATTCTGACACAGTTTGCTCTATGGTCTGTCAACCTAGCTATCATGGGATTTTCAGCCAATAAAGCTATTTCTGTAAACACTTATTCACTTGCTATTTCTTCCAGATATGTGCCCCATGCAATACTGACAGGATTCATTACAGCCGCGCTCACTGTAGCCGTAATGTACTGGTACTTTGGCACTGAGCATGGTTCAGCAATGCGTGCTACAGGAAATAACCCTGAAATGTCCAAAGCACAAGGAATTGACATTAATACAATGAAAATGGTTGGATTAGCCCTAAGCAATGGTCTTGTAGCTTTAAGTGGTGGTTTGATGGCACAATATCAGGGATTTGCAGATATCAATATGGGAAGAGGTGCCATCGTCATTGGACTGGCTGCGATTATTATCGGAGAAGTTGTGTCCGATATCATTGCCGGAAAACATTCAAATTTTGCCATTCGTTTAGGATTTATCGTGATTGGAGGAATCTTGTATTATCTTGTAATTCAGATTGTATTATGGTTAAGATTAAATTCCAACCTGCTGAAGCTGTTTACTGCTATTGTTGTAGCAATATTCCTTGCAGTACCATATCTGATTTCTGTCTCTAAAGTTTCTTTTTCCAAAGCACACAAAAATTCTATGAAGGAGCTTAAGTAATATGACAGCCATGTTAGAAATCAAAAATCTATCCAAAACTTTTAATGCGGGCACAATTAATGAAAAAGTTGCTTTAGATCACATTCACTTAACTTTAAACGAAGGTGATTTTGTTACGGTTATAGGTGGTAACGGTGCTGGTAAATCCACTATGCTAAATGCTGTTGCAGGTGTATGGCCTATTGATGAAGGAGCAATTATTCTGGACGGTCAAAATATTACTGGATATCCAGATTTCAAACGTGCATCCCTCATAGGAAGAGTCTTCCAGGATCCAATGATGGGTACTGCACCAGATATGCAAATCATTGAAAATCTTGCATTAGCAGCAAGAAGAGGAAAAAGAAGAACTTTAAAATGGGGCGTTACAAAACGCGAAAAAGACGACTATAAAGAACAGCTAAAAATCCTGGATCTTGGCCTTGAAAATCGTCTTACCCAGAAAGTAGGTCTACTATCCGGTGGTCAAAGACAGGCATTAACCTTATTAATGGCATCCATTCAAAAACCAAAACTGTTACTTCTTGATGAACATACAGCTGCACTTGATCCAAAGACAGCAAAGAAAGTACTGGATATCACAAAGATGATTGTAGAAAGAGATCATTTAACTGCATTAATGGTCACACATAACATGAAAGATGCCATTCAGACAGGAAATCGTCTGATTATGATGTATAACGGGCACATCATGTTTGAAGTCAGCGGAGAAGAAAAGAAAAATCTTACAGTAGATCAGCTCATGAGAATGTTTTCTCAGGCAGCAGGTGAAGAATTTGCAGATGATCAATCACTTCTGAACAAATGAAAAATGCATTGTAAAAAGCTTCCAGACGGAAGCTTTTCATTTGGCTTATTGTGCGTTTTCAATCTGAGTAAGCCAGAGCCTGACACTGCCATCACTAGGCATTCTCCAGTCACCACGTGGAGATAAAGTGACAGAACCAACCTTAGGTCCATCAGGAAGACAGCTGCGTTTAAACTGTTGTGTAAAGAAACGTTTATAAAATCTTAGTAAAGAAGCTTTCATATCTTCAAAAGATACTTCAGGATATGCCTTTAAGGCAAAAGCAAACAGCTTCTGTACATCCGTTCCATAGCGCAAAGTATAGAACAGGAAGAAATCATTCAGATCGTATTTACCAATCTTCTCTTCAGTTTTCTGAGCAATCTGCCCTTCTTTGTTCGGAGTTAATTCAGGAGAAATAGGCGTATCACAAATAGAATACAGTACTTCTTTTAACTCTCCTCCTGCTTCATCACCATAGGCTTTCACCATATACTTTACAAGGGTTTTAGGGATGGAAGTATTCACAGCATACATGCTCATATGATCGCCATTATATGTGCACCATCCTAAAGCAAGTTCAGAAAGATCCCCTGTTCCTACCACAAGACCATTTTTCATATTTGCTACATCCATGAGGATATACGTTCTCATTCTGGCCTGTGCATTTTCATAAGTGGTATCTGCACTGCCCTGATATTCTCCGCTATGACCAATTGCTTTTAAATGATCCTGTACATAAGATTCAATAGGAACTTCATATTTTTCATCACTTAACAAATCCATCAGTTTCCATGCATTATTTAATGTAAGGCTGGTGGTATTTCCTCTGTTAGGCATTGTATATGAAAGAATATGAATATCCGGAACAATCTTCTTGGCTTCAGCACATACTATAAGAGCCAAAGTAGAATCCAATCCGCCAGAAATACCTATCACCAGATTTTTAATACCGGTGTTTTTTACTCTTGTAGCTAACCCATTAGCCTGTATCTGCAGGATGGTTTTAGTACGTTCATAAGTTTCTTGTTGGCCTTCTGGCACAAATGGAAGTCTTCGGATGGAATACTCTTTTCTCTTCAAAGTTTCTGCAAAAGAAGAAACTGTGTCATCTTTCTTTACAACAGATTGAATATGGCAAGGTACATAAATGTAGTCATCCTGTTCATTAATGTACGTTGTAGTATGTATTCTGTCATGAGCCATATGATCAAGATCCAAAAGAGCAGTAATAACATTTGTACCTGATGGATAAATAGATTCCTTCAGAATTTTTCCACTTTCTGCAATCATACAATGACCTGAGAAAACAAGATCCGTACTGGATTCATAAGTGCCGCTGGAAGCGTAAATATATCCACAATATCCTGTTCCACTTTGCATGGAAATCAGATTTCTTCTGTAATCCTGTTTACCAATCAGTTCATCTGAAGCACTGGGATTACAGATAATATTAGCACCATGCAGGCAATGAGAAGAACTAGGTTTCTGCAACACCCATACATCTTCACAGGTTTCACAACCTATACATGCAGTACTTTGTTTATCTGTAAATAAGATATTTCTGGAGAAAGGAATCTTCTGCTGACAAAGCTCAATAATTTCATTAAGAATATTTTCTCCGCTTGTAAACCATCTTTGTTCATAGAATTCTGAATAATTCGGAATATACACTTTTGGAATCACACCAAGAATCTTTCCTTCCTGAATACCCACAGCGCAGTTGTACAAAGCGTTTTGATACTGTACAGGCATGGACACAATGCTTAATAACCCCTTGAGATCTGTACTTGCTTCAACAATGGATTGTAATCCATGCAATGCACCTTCAAGCAAAGAAGACTGAAAAAACAAATCTGCACATGTATATCCTGTCAGACAGAGTTCTGGAAAAACAAGTACACCACAACCAGAATGAGTTTTCATAACCTTAATGATTTCTTCTGCCTGGTGATATGGATCTGCAATTTTATCCTGCAAAGTGACTGCACCAACTTCTATCATATGCGCATTAATCATACTAATTTCTCCAATTCTTCTAATGGTAAAGGCAATAAAGCATTGAGCGTATTCTCTATATCTTTATTGTCCCCCTCTTCTTTTCTCAGCTGTAACAGTCTTCTTACTTCCGTGGAAGATACAGACTGCAGCGTATCTGGTGTATGTACAATTGTAATACCATGTTTTAATGTCTTTAAATATTCATCAGAATCAATCAGTGTTTCCACATCTTCATGACTTCTTGTCATACATACAAGTCCGAACTCATTGATCAGTTCATGGACATATTTCCATCCATTTTGAAGTTCCGGTAATTTATCAGAACCACATAACCACTGTACATCATATCCCTGTTGTTTCAGATAACATAAAGTTGTATATGTTCTTGGCTGTGTCTGACTTTGAATTTCATAATCTTCCACAACCATCCATGGATTCGTTTTTGCAATTGCTTTTAAGATAGAAAGTCTCTGTTCATTTGTAAAAGAGAAACCCTTTTTCTGGTCTTCCAGAACATATTCTCTTTTGGTAGGAATAAAGATTACCTTCTCATAATGCAATGTGTCCAGAACATATCTGGCACAGGCAATATGTGCAATGGTTGGAGGATTAAAAGCCCCTCCAAATGCCAATGCCTTGATCAAATTCTTCCTCCATGTAGTTTTTCATACATATCTGTTCTTGTCTTGGCAACTTTTAAAGTTAAGTCGACATAATGTTTATGAGGCATTTCAGGACGGAGTTCACTCTCCCACACCTTATTTTCCATCTGCTCTTTTACGTAAGCTTTCTTTTCAGCAATAGTAGGAAGATCTATTACAAGTTCCCCCTGGATAATATGTGGGACAAGTAGTGGTTCTATAGCCAGAGGAGTAATGATACGATTTCTTTCAAATTCATCCGTATCCAGGTTAATCACTTCTATTGGCTTACCAACTTCCAGCACTTCATCATACATGGAAATGATATCACACTGACCTTTTCCTTCTTCATCAAAGACACGCCATGCCATTAGCTTACCTGGAATAATCGCTTTAGAACTGGAATCAGAGCACTTCATCTTAGGTGTATAGGAACCATCAGGATTCTTGACTGCCACAAGCTTATAGACACCGCCAAATACAGGATCTGTGGCACTGGTAATCAGCTTTTCACCAACTCCATAAGAATCAAAGTGAGCATCTTCATACATTTCCATAGTACTCATTGTCTTTTCGTCAAGTGAGTTACTAGCCACAAGCTTGATATAGGATTTCCCGGCTTTATCCAGAGCTTTTCTTAACTTCTTATATCCACGTGCAAGGTCTCCAGAGTCAATACGTGCACTCTTAACACGTTTATTTGGATCATTCGGATATTTCTTAATCAGCTCGTCATCCAGTTTAATCAGATTTGGAAGTCCGGATTCAAAGATGGAGTACGTATCCAGTAATAAGGATACGTTATCAGGATATGTTTCAGCATATGCCTTAAATGCTTCATATTCACTTGGATAGAATTCAATAAAGGAATGTGCAATAGTACCAACAGCTTTCACATCCGGTCCAAACTTCATTTCAGCCAGACAGTTGGCTGTACCAATACATCCGCCAAGAATTGCTGCATATGCACCATCATTACCTGCGCTCTTACCCTGAGCACGTCTTGTACCAAATTCCATGACATTTCTAGGAGTATGGGTATTCAGTCCTGTCACACGAGTTGCTTTTGTGGCAATTAAAGAATGGAAGTTCATTGTCTGCAATAAGTAGGTTTCAATCAGAATAGCTCCTACCATGTCACATTCAATACGTACCATTGGCACCTGTGGATAGCAGACAGTACCTTCTTTTAGCATGTACACATCGCCTTTCCACTTATATGTTCGTAAATATTCACAGAATTCATCAGACATACCTTTAGTTTTTAACCAGCAGATATCTTTATCTGTAAAATGATAGTTCATTAAGAATCTGACCAGTTTTCTCTGACCACAACTAATGGAATAGCCTAGATTATCCGGGTTCTTTCTGAAGAACATATCAAATACCATAATGGTGTCTTTAAAGCCGTGCAGGAACAGACAGTTGGCCATTGTAAACTCATAAAAGTCTGTCACCATGGCAGGATTATCATAATCTTCATCTGGAATATAAGGTTCTACTGTAACATTTGACATATTTTTTTCTCCTTTATATATTTTTTACAAAATATGAATCTGACAGGACTGCATAGTTTTCAAAGCAGCCTCTTTAGATTCCGGTGTCACACCCGCTGTAGCTTTTTCAATAACATTTACTTCACTTTCATACAATGCTGCTTTGGCAAGCAAGGCATTGGATACCACACAGATATCTGTACAGAGTCCTGTAAATGTAATTTCTTCAGGTCTGTACTGTTCAAAAATACCCTGTAACTGTAGAGAGCCAAAAGTAGGTTTTTCAATATAGATAGTATTTCTTGAATCTAAAGCTTTCTGAATTTCAGGGTTAATTTTCCATCCTTCTGTTCCTTTAATGCAATGACAGACAGGAAGATACTTTCCTTCAAGTGTGGACATATAGTCTTCACTATGTGTATCCAGTGTGGCAATCACTGTATCGTACTTCTCTTTTAGAATTTCTTCAATGACTGCAGGTACAATCTGAACAGCTTCTTCAGTTCCTAAAGCCTGATTGACAAAATCATTCTGCATGTCGACTACAACCAATACGTTTCTCATAAATTCTCCTTTAAATATGTAAACATAGGATTAAATGTAAATAATTCACTGCTTCTGCCATTAACCTTTACTTTCTTATTTGTATCAATAAGCATTTTACGAATATCTCTTCTGAAATTAGCTGTATCCGTCGGATGACCTATCACAGCTTCATACGCAGACTGTATTTGTCTTAAAGTACATTCTTTAGGTAAAAGATTAAATAAGATACCTGTACTTGCTGCACGATGCTGTACCTGATCCATAGCCATATTAATGACCTTGATATGATCCGCAGCAAGTTCCGCATTACTCTCTTCTGTCGGATAAGAACGTGTTCTGATATAATTTTGCTGAGCTGTATCAATGACTTTAAAAGACATATATACATTTAATTCCTCATTACAAATGGTAAGAATACTTTCTCTGTGATTACTGTCTATGACAGAAGTTACTTTCTTAATGTCAAACCATGCCGCATCCTGAGCATCATCTCCTGCACATGTATTTTTGATATTTTCACATGGTGTCAAAGAAAGATACGCAGTGGTAATCACTCTGGTTCTAGGATCTCTGTTAGCATTTCCCAAGGTATACAACTGACGGAAATACGTATACTCCTGAATATGGGTTTCCTCCTGAAGTTCTCTTCTTACGGCTTCATCCATATCCTCATCAAATTCTACAAATCCTCCAGGTAATGCCCAGTCTCCGATAAAAGGATGATTCATTCTTTTTACCAGTAACAACTTTAATTTATCTTCGTAGACAGTCATTAAAATCATGTCTACCGTATTACTGGGATGTTTATATTTTGAATCATCATAGGCATCCAGAAATTCCTGAAGTGTCTGACCTTGTTCATTTCTTATTTCCATAGGCAATTCCTCGATAGTCATTTTGACTATTTATAGTTTAGGGTGTTTTATCGAACACGTCAATAAAAAAGACTTAGAAATCATTCCAAGTCTTACTTACGCTTCATTCTTGTGTATTTACGTTTAAGATTCAGGTTCAGGAAACGGTCAATCTGTTCTTTATTTGCCTTATCAAAGTCAATTTCAATCGTAGAATATTTATCCGGTTTCTTAGGATCTTCAGGTTCCAGAGTAAAGAACAATTCAATGGATTTACCAGTTTCAGATTTATCCCATGCTCTGACTTTGTTCCATGGAATAAGATGTCCATTGTGAATCAGTCCCTCTTCGCCAAGACCATCACGAGCAATCATGTATGCAGTGCATGCCATGACCATCATAACAATACGGAAATAGTCGATAGTAGTATTTCCCTGCATAAATATACTGAGAACAGCCAGTATTTCAATCACCCCGAAACCCATACGAATACCATTCCAGGTTTTATCCTGAATGATGATTTTACCTCTGACTCTGAAGAATTTGACAAACATCATAATAGCCAAAGCGCCAAAACCGACAATCATTGCAATATTTAAATATAAATTCATGTACAACCCTCTTATTTCTCTTGGAATTATTATACATCTTTCAATGATAAATTCAAAAAGCATTCGTATTATTGTAAGAATACATTACAATAGAGCCGTCAACTACCTACGACCTAAAGGTCATGGGCTTGTAACTGCCCAGTCGTACTAACGGCTTGCACCTCCGACCTTTAA
>CAKVIS010000060.1 GCA_934754415.1 uncultured Bulleidia sp. | reverse complement strand
TTATACGAGATCCTTTTTTATATTCGTACTAAATTTTAGCTACAGTTTGTTATATCAACAGGAATTGGGATTGAGCCTTTTTTATTTAAAAATAGAATGGCTTAGAAAACTAAGCCATTCTATGATGATCTGAAATAGTAATTATTCAGTAACTACTTTTAATGCTGCACGAGCACTGTCATAATCAGCATCTGTAGCTTTAGCATATCCTGTATGGCTGTAAATAGAGAAGATCTTGGAACCTTCTTCTGTACCTGCAAGTTCGATTAAGGAATCCTGCAGAGCAGCTTTGAAGTCGTCGTTATAGATGTCTGGATTAGCCTTTGTTACAGCAACTGTATCGTTGTAGATCTTGTCTGTAACACCGATAACATTTAATTCATCCCAGATGGACTTGCCGGAAGTTCTTCCAAGACCTGTGTGGTTTGCTTCATCCTGTTCTGTAGTAGCCAGGTTCCATGCACCTTCATAGTCATTACGTCCATCAGCGTAGCAGCAGATAACGTCAACCTGTTCAGCAGCAGCCTGCATGAATGCAGTAGCGTAACCATCTAATGTAGTAACGGAACCACCTAAACCTGCAGTGTTGATATCGTTGAATGTCTTACCATCATAATGATCCATTAACCACATTGTAGGGTAGATATAGCCTGCAGAACTGGAAACGTTCATAACAGCCCATTTAGCACTTGCAATGTCTTCCCAGGATAATTCTTCACCGGCATTTACTTTAGCAGCAAGTTCCTGACCTTTTTTGGAAGGTGTTGCATAGATTAAAGAACGGTAGTAAGTAACAGGGTCACCATTCTTTAAAGTTTTATTCGCTTCGCCATTCCAGTCAGCAGGTGTTTCAGAGTCATTGGACAGACCTGCACGTGTAGCTGTCAGAATAACTTCTGTTTCATCAGAATACAGTGCATATGTGCCACCTGGTAACCATGCAACGTCAACAGAACCTGCAGCTAATGCTTCACCTGCAGCTTCATAAGTGTCACTGACAGCAATGTTTACATTACCGATTGTGTAGCCTTTTTCAGCCATCTTGTCAATCAGTAACTGACCTAAGTCTTTTGTTGCAGAAACGATTTCACCAGGGTCTCTGGAAGGGACGAATTCAAGATTTAATTCATCGATTTCTTTGGATCCTTCTGTAGCATCACCAGTGGATGCTGTGGATGAGCCACAACCAACTAACATTGTTGCGGCAAGTAAAGATAAAGATACCTTTTTTAAGTTCATACTTTCCTCCTCAATGAACATGAAAATAATACCACAATTATTTTAAGATGTTTTTAAAAGAATGAAAAGATTGTGATAAGAGAAATTGGAATGGAAATGTGGTATATTTTATTACGGACAAAGGAGATAAAAACATTTATGTCAAAACCAGTAGTATTAGTAGTAATGGATGGTGTAGGCTGGACAGATAAAGACATGGGTAATGCCGTTCTGCATGCTTACAAACCACAGATTGATGAATTAATGACAAATTGGCCACATACAACAATCAAGGCAAGTGGTACTGCAGTAGGTCTTCCTTCCGATGGGGATATGGGAAACTCTGAAGTAGGTCACAACGCTTTAGGCTGCGGACAGATTTATTCCCAGGGTGCCAAACTTGTAAATGAATCTATCGAATCCGGAGATATCTATAAGTCTTCTGCATGGGTAGATGCTGTTAAGTTTGCCAAGGAACACGGTGGAAAGTTCCACTTTATCGGTCTGTTATCCGATGGTAACGTACATTCCAATATCTCTCATCTGATTGCCATGATGAAAGAATGTAAGAAGGAAGGTCTCAACGAAGTAAGAGTACATGCTTTATTAGACGGAAGAGACGTTCCTGAAACAAGTGCATTAAAATATGTTGATGAATTAGAAGGTGTTATCGCTGAATTAAACGATGATACATTCCACAGCTGCATTGCTTCCGGTGGTGGACGTATGGTCATCACAATGGACCGTTATGAAGCTGACTGGGGTATGGTAGAAAAAGGATGGCACATCCATGTTATGGGTGATGGCAGAGAATTTGCTTCCTGCAAAGAAGCTATCGAAACATACAGAAATGAAGGCGGCTTTACTGACCAGTATCTTCCTGGATTTGTTATTGCCAAGGATGGCAAGCCTGTAGGCGCTATCGATGATGGCGATTCTGTTATTCTGTATAACTTCAGAGGTGATAGAGCAGTTGAAATCTCCAAGGCATTTGATTACATGAACAAGGGATTTGATGCTTTTGATGAAGTGAAGAAACCAAATGTATACTATGCAGGTATGTTACAGTACGATGGAGACTTAAAACTTCCTGAACACTTCCTGGTTGAACCACCACACATCACAAATACAATGTCTGAATTCTTAGTGAATAAAGGCGTTAAGTCTTATGCATGTTCTGAAACACAGAAATATGGACATGTTACATACTTCTGGAATGGTAACCGTTCTGAAAAGTTCTCTGATGAACTGGAAGACTGGGAAGAAGTACCAAGTGATATCATCCCATTTGATCTGAAACCTTGGATGAAGGCTACAGAAATCACAGATAAGATGGTAGAAGCTATTGAATCTGGCAAATATCAGTTCTTACGTTGTAACTATCCTAACGGAGACATGGTAGGTCATACAGGTAACTATGAAGCTACATTAATTGGTGTAGAAACAGTTGACTTAATGTTAAAGAGACTGATGGATGCCTGCAAGAAAGCTGATTATACATTAATTGTTACAGCTGACCATGGTAACTCTGATGAAATGTATGATAAGGGCTTCAATGCTGATGGTACACCTAAGGCTAAGACATCTCATTCTCTTGCAAGAGTTCCTTTCATGATCTATAACGGACCTGAAGGTACAGAAGTAAAAGAAGGCGATGAATTCGGTTTAGCTAACGTAGCTGCTACAGTAGTAAAACTGTTAGGTTACGAAGCACCTGAACAGTGGCTGGAATCTATCATTAAGTAAACAATACTGAAGGCATTTTAACAAAAGTTAAGATGTCTTTTTTTTGAATCCATGTATAATGAAGGTATGTTGAATTGGTTACAGAAACAGTGGAAGGTATTACAGTTATCTTTCCAGATATCTTCCTTAAAAAGAAAACTGAATAAAATCTACCAGGAACTTGGTAAAGATTATGTGGATGTTCATAAGAATGATCCAAATGATCTGAATAAGGAAAAGATTGATTCTGCAGTATATCTTGAAAATCAGATTAAAGAACGCGTACATACGATTGATGAGATTCGAGGTATCTTAAGATGTGTGGCATGTAATGAAAGAATACCTAATGGTTCTTTATTCTGTCCATATTGCGGATTAAGACAGCCAGATCCTGAAGTCAGTATTGTAAGATATTGTCCGGAATGTGGTACAAAGTTAGAAGTGGATGAACTGTATTGTCATCATTGCGGTGCACAGATTCCTCAGGATAATGAAGAAACCGAACAGATGGTGTTAAGTCGTCCTGTACATATTTCTGAAACAGAAAAAGCAGTAAAAGTAGAAGAAAAAGCATCTAAGTGATGACTCAGATGTTTTCTTTTCGCCTATTTCTTTTTTAGCTGTAATACGCCGATTACCAGTAATACCGAACCAATCGTGGAAACAATCGTTCCGACAAGTACTACATTGGAAATGGAAGTTAACTGGAATAGCTGACCACCAATAAAGCTGGATAATAAACCACCTGCAGTAGCGGTAATACCTATTATTGCCTGTCCTTTGTTTCTGTCTTTTGCAGAGACAATTTCATTGGCAAGATATACGCTGCCCGGACACAGAATAGCATAGGTGATCATCTGCAATACCATGATGGCGTATAACATTGGTACGGAAGAACAAACAAGTAATAAGGCATGTTTTACAGAGAAGGCAACAGCACAGAAGATAAGTAATCTGTTTATGGTGAATTTGTTAATCAGCCATCCAAAGGCAAACATGGTTGGAAGTTCGCACATTGCCTGAATAAACAGGGCGGTTCCCTGTACACTTTCCACAGATACAGCAGAGTCTCCGATAATATTCATAATGATTTTTGCAAAGTAGGTATTTACCAGCATGTGACAGAAGTAGATACATACCATACCTGCAGCTGGTAAGATAATTGCTTTGTATTTTTTAAAGAATGCCCCATAAGATAAAGAAGAATCTGCTGAAGAAGTACTTTTTGCTTTCCTGGCTGCGGGCATCCATCTGACAAGGAGTAAGGTAGCTAAGGCAAAGAGAATCACATAATACGGTAAAGCACTCTTACCAAAAGAAGCCCATAGCTTACCAAGCAGAGCGGAACCTACTGCATAGGCAGCAGATCCAATGCCTCTTCCCAGTCCGTAGTTGATTGTGAAACCTTCCTGCTCATAGATGAAGGCCATACTGCTGAGAAACGGCATTCCTGTAGCGGTGCTTGTAAACCCGATAACACATAACAGGATGGTTAAGAAACTGCTGGAAGGAAGAACTGCCAGTAAAATACAGGCAGTAATGGAAATACCCATGGTTATAGATATGAAGTTTCTTTCATCAAGAGATTTACTTTTATCAATGATGGATCCAAAGAATGTCTGCCCAAGTACTCCAAGAATGGAAATGACAGTGATGATAGTACCTGTCTGTCCATCTGTAAATCCACATTGAGACAGATAGTTGTAGGCATATCCGGAAGTGGCACATATCAGCATCAGGTAGGCCGCATTCACACATGCATACTTTACGTTCAGTATTTGATTTTTATTCATAAAAAATACCTCTTTCTGAAAATATTCTAGCAGAGTACTTTTCATAAGAGGTATTTGTATGTGAATCTTGGAATAATGTGTCAGAGAATCTTTGAAATATAAGAGAATAATTCTTCTTTTGTTTCATAAGACTGAATGTGGAAATAGGTATTCCCTTTTAACATGGCACTTAACTGGGTATCTTTACTTCTGTAGAAGATATAGGTTGGCTTACTCAGTTTTTCTGCATAGGCCATTTCATATCCTACACCTAAGGATGGGTGTGTACATTCTGCAATCACTACATCACATTCTTTTAACCAGTTGGTATCCTGTATATAAATCAAGGCATCTTTATCCACACTTTGTTCTGAAAGAGATCTTTGCATGTCTCCTACCTGTTCTGTCAAAACCACAGCTGTCTGATTAATAAAATCAATGGTGTCTTTATAGAGCTGAGCATCTTCTCTTCCACCACGGATAGATCCTGCAAAATATACTTTCTTCATAAAAATCTCCTTCTCTCTTTAAAAGTAAGTATAGTGTTTTGTTAACAATCTTTCCAGACTTCTTCAGCAATCTCTTTGATTAAAGCAAGTTTTGCCCATTGCTGTTCTTCTGTGAGTTTATTACCTTCTTCTGTAGAGGCAAATCCACATTGAGGAGACAGACAAAGATTTTGAAGAGGATGATAGAGAGCAGCCTGGTGGATACGACGGATGATTCTGAGTTTATCTTCCAGTTCTCCATTTTTGCTTGTGATAAGTCCCAGAACTACTTTTTTATGATCTGGAACATATTTTAACGGTTCAAAACCACCTGCTCTGTCGCTGTCATATTCCAAGTAAAAGGCATCGACGTCTTCTTTGGCAAATAAGTATGGCGCAACAGGGTCATAAGGGCCGACATTGGCATATGTGGAATGGAAATTACCACGGCATACATGGGTATTGATGACCATGTCTTCTTTCTTACATGCAAGTACTGCATTATTTAATGCCACACCTTCTTCACAGATGGCTTTAAGTTTTTCTTCTGTCAAACCAAACTGATTCCACATGTCAGGGTCAGCATACAATGTCCATGTACAGTCATCAAACTGAAGGTTTCTGCAACCAGCTGCGTACAGTTCTTCAATCACTTCTGTATAGGCTTTGACAATATCTTTCTTTAATTCTTCCTGGTCAGGATATACAGCCTCATTCTCTTTCTGAAATTCAGGCAGTCTTAACTGTGCCAGTAACTGGGTAGGAGTAGGAATGGTTTGCTTGACTTCCACCCCTTCTTCTTCAAATTGCTTCACAAACTTGAAGTCTTCCACAAATGGATGACCTTTACCGGAAATCTTACCGGTAATTCTGGCACTTTCATTTCTTGTGGTTTCTCCATGGAAGTGTAAACCATCTATGGTGTTTACTTTTTCAATACCGTTTAAACCCCAGAAGAAATCCATGTGCCACCAGGTTCTTCTGAATTCTCCGTCAGTAATGAAATGATACCCTGCCTGTTTTTGCTTAGTTACAAGCTCTGTAATACATTCATCTTCTACTTTCTTTAAAGATACGTACTCAATTTCTTTGTTTTCGTATTGTTTACGTGCTTCTTTTAATTTCTCAGGTCTTAAAAAACTGCCTACATAATCATATCTATATGGTACTCTCATAGTATTTCCTCTACTTTCCGGTGAAGCTATGATAACAGTTTCATAGAATGTTTTCACTATATTTTCAATATTTGTAAATTATTTACAAATATAATGAATGAATAAGCCATTAATCCACTTGTTGTCTAAAAATAAGTAAGTACAATGGGGAGTAGAGGAAATACTATATATGGAAAAAACAATCACAAAAGAATCTATTTATGACGGTGCCATCCTGCATGTAAGAAAAGATACTGCAGAGCTGGATGATGGAAGTGTTGTGGACAGAGAAGTAGTGGAACATCCGGGTGGGGTAGGCATAGCTCTTGAAGATACAGATGGAACATTTTTTATGGTCAGACAATTCAGATATGCCCAACAGCAGGAAACCCTGGAATTTCCTGCAGGAAAGAAAGAAAAAGGCGAAGATCCTTTAACTACTGCACAGCGAGAAATCATAGAAGAAACAGGGTATGAAGGTACGGACTGGAAGTATCTTGGAAAGATGTTTCCAACACCTGCCTATGATACAGAAGTCATAGATATGTACTATGCGAAAAAAGGAAAGTATGTCGGTCAGCATCTGGATGAAGATGAACGTATAGATGTATGTAAACTGACATTGGATGAGTTGAGTGATAAAATACTTTCAAATGCAATACCGGATGCCAAAACAATAGGAATGACATTTCTGGTAAAGGAAAACAAGGAGAGAGGAAATCTATGAAAAACAAAGTAAAGATCAATGATTTGCTGGAATTCAAGTTTATTGAAAACCTGCAGTACAATCCTTCCGGAACAATGCTTGCGTATCAGCTTGCAAGAAGTGATGAAAAGAAGAATGTGTACAGAAGAGATGTATGGGTAATTGAAAACGATACACCAAGACAGCTGACTGCTACATTAGATGCGACTATCATCGGATGGTATGATGATGAAACTTTGTTATTGAGAAGAAGTACAGAAGATACAGCTGCTTATACAACAGATGTTTATAAGATGTCTGTTCATGGTGGAGAAGCAGTGAAGTTTGTTACATTACCAATCGCTTTAGGTGCTTTAAAGAAAGTGGATGATACTACTTTTGTGGCTTCAGCAACAATTGATATGCATGAACCTGATGTCTATAAGATGAGTGAAGAAGACAGAAAGAAATATGCAGATGCACAGAAAGAAGAAAAAGAAAACTATCAGGTAGTGGATGAAGTACCTTACTGGTTTAACGGACAGCATTTTATCAATGGTAACCGTACTGCTTTATTCGTTATCAAGACAGATCCTTTAAAGGTTACAAGAGTGACTGCACCTGCCTTTGATCTAGGTGAGTTCATTGTAGAAGGTAAGAAAGTCATTTATACAGGAGACGTACGTAAAGCACGTGAATCTTTATTCAATAAAGTCTACAGCTATGATGTGGATACAAAGAAGAAAGACACTCTGTATGGTAAGAGCGGATATACTTTCTCCAATCCTTTCTATATGAACGGTAAGCTGTACATTCAGGCTACAGATCATAAAGAATATGGTGTCAATGAAACATTAAAGATGTGTGAACTTGAAAAAGACACAGTAAAAGAATTGTTCAAACCTGAAGTATCTCTGTACAGTTCTCTTGCAGGAGATATGGCATTAGGCGGAGGTAAAGGTCATGCCCCTTTCCATGATCATTACTATACAATTGCTACAGAAGATTACGAAACAGTTATTTATGACTATGATGGAGATTTCACTAAGAAAACAGTGAAACCTGAAGGCTATGCTATCAATTGCTTTGATGTGGCAGAAGATAAGATTGCCTTTGTGGGAAGTACATGGAATCATATCCAGGAAGTATATGTCATGGATAAAGATGGTAAGAATATTACATGTCTTTCACATCATAATGATGAAGCTATGGAATACAAGTACATTGCAAAACCAAATAAGTTTACATATGTTTCAGAAGGCGAAACACTAAACGGATGGGTACTTGAGCCAATTGACTATACTCCAAAGAAGAAATATCCTGCAGTCTTTGACATTCATGGTGGACCTAGAGCTGCTTATGGAGAATCTTTCTTCCATGAAATGCAGGTATGGGCAAGTGAAGGATACTTTGTCTTCTTTACAAACATCAGAGGTTCTGATGGAAGAGGAGATAAGTTTGCAGATATCCGTGGATTATATGGTGATGTAGACTATAAGAATCTGATGGATTTTGCGGATGAAGTATTAAAGAGATATCCTGCAATTGATAAAGACAGAGTATGTGAAACAGGTGGATCTTATGGTGGATTCATGACCAACTGGATTGTTGGTCATACAGACAGATTCTGCTGTGCAGCAAGCCAGAGAAGTATTGCTAACTGGATTTCCAAGAGTTTCATGAGTGATATCGGTCCTTATTTCAACCCTGATCAGTGTGGTGCTTCTTCTCCATTTGAATTTGATAAGCTGTGGGACCATTCTCCATTGAAGTATGCTGAAAATGCAAAGACACCTACATTATTCATCCATTCCGACCAGGATCACAGATGTCCATTGCCAGAAGGCATGCAGATGATGCAGGCATTAACACTGAAAGGTGTAGAGACAAGAATGTGTATCTTCCATGGTGAAACACATGAATTAAGTCGTAGTGGTAAGCCAAAACATCGTATTCGTCGTCTGACAGAAATTACAAACTGGTTCAATAAATTTGCTAAATAAGCAATGGTGCAGTCTTTAAAAGGACTGCACTTTTTATGTTTTCAAAAGCGCAATGCATGCATGATTTTGATTCGACAGCCGACAGATATAACTGAATAAGTTTTAGAAATAAGCCACAATAAAATAAATTTCTTTTTCATTGATTTATTGAGTCATTATATATACTATTAAAATTAGAGGTGACGCTATAAAATGGCTAAGTATTTTGAAGATGAACATACAGAATTAAAGCGCGAATTGATTGATGAAGTTAAGAGCGAAGTAATTGCTTTTCTTAATAGTGATGGTGGAACCATTTATGTAGGTGTTGAAGATGATGGAAGTATTATAGGTATTAAG
>CAKVIS010000059.1 GCA_934754415.1 uncultured Bulleidia sp. | reverse complement strand
GTAAAGCAAGGAAATAGCGGTATAGTGGACATGCCGTAGGTTAAATTAAGTCCTTATGATTAGTTTAGCTTAGAAGCACTATCTTCAAACATGATGTATTACATCTGTTAAGGTGGGGAGGTTCACTATTCGGTGTTATATGTACTTTTACAGTATTTCAAATACTCTCTGTAATCTCTGCAAACTTCTGGATTTTATTGATTTCAAGACTTAGTGTTGCCTGTACACATGCCATCTTCTGGTCTATTGCTTCCCCTGTAGCTGTAAAGCTTGTAAACAAAGATCATGAATCCATGGCTTTAAGTATGATTATCACCGGCACAAGTATTGCCATGATCTTAGGCTTACCTCTTGGAAGAGTAATAGGACTTGCGATTGGATGGAGAATGACTTTTGCAGTTGTCGCAATGATTTCCGCCTGTATCAGCATCTATATGTTCTTTGTATTTCCTAAATTTGATAAAGGGGAACCATTCTCCTTATCCGGATTTCCAAAGATATTCAAAAATAAAGCGCTCATCGGTGTCTATGTAGTTACTTTCCTGTTTGCCACAGCCTACTATACAGCTTACAGTTATATCGATCCTTTCCTGAGCCAGGTAGCTCATGTATCAGACTCTGTTGCGACTGTTGTATTAATGGTATTTGGAGGAGCAGGTATCTTAGGAAGTATCTTATTTTCCAGGACTCATGATTCCCACAGAATTGGTTTTTTAACCTGTTCCATTGCAGGTATCTCAGTATGTGTTGCATTATTACAATTCGCTTCTGTCTCTGTACCAACCATCTTCTTATTATGTGCTGTATGGGGATTGTCTGCCACTTCCTTCAATGTAGCTTTTCAATCAGAAGTAATTACAGCTGCAGATGATTCTATCTCTACTGTTGCCATGGCATTATTTTCTTCTATCTTTAATCTTGGTATAGGACTTGGTACCTATATTGGTGGCGTAGTAGTAAGCAGTTTTTCCATTGCATGGATTGGGTATGTCGGAGCTTTCTTTGGAGTACTTGCTTTATTGTATTTCCTGTTGAAGATGAAACCCGCACTACATTAACTCTTTTCGTACGAATTCGCCCCTAAAAACAATCGTAAAAAAATACGACCGCATTTGTGACTGCAAACGGTCGTGTTTTGAAACAGGCATTGCTATCCATCTATGATAGCGATGCCTGTCTTTTTTAATTACAATAATTTATATTTTGTTCCTCTGCCATTACCTGTTTTTTCTACATAGTTTTGCACTATCATCGTATTCAGAATAGATGTCACTTTAGTTTTTCCGAAAGGAATCAATGTCAGAATTTCACTCATAGATTGTGCCTTAACTTTGCTCAGTGCATTATAAACAACCTGTTGGTCTTCTGTTAATTTCAGGGCATTGCATACAGGCAAAGTAACTTTAATGGAATTCTCAAAAACTTCAAACAAAGGTTTCGCCTTACTTTCTGCATAAGCATCCTTAATCCTGAGTATTCCAGTTCCAAGCACTTCTACTATATGCAATCTGTAAAAAATATTGCCTATAACAGGGTTTCTCAGCATAGATACGTTACCACGAAGATATTCTTCCTTGGATAGACCTGCAGGTAATCCACCTGGCGAAGTCACTTCAATTCTGTCTTCAAACATCAAAATGCGAATTTGTACTGGTGTATCCCATGTTCTGTGAATCAAGGCATTTGCGATTGTTTCTCTGAATGCAGCCTCTGGTATTTTTTCCACCTTTTTTCTTTGCATTCCATGAATTTCTTCATATTGATAAAAATTACGATATACTTCAACAGCCTTTTCCATAACCAACAGTATAGATTCATGGTCAAAAGTCATACGATTCAGAATAATATTTATATTTTCACCAAATCTTGCAATATCTATTCCTGGGTACGCATTTTTATCTGCCATCATTTCAGCCGCATGCGTATATCCACAAGTATTCGTATACAAATTTAATGTTTTTAATATATCCTGCGTTAAG
Source organism: uncultured Bulleidia sp. (assembly GCA_934754415.1). Classification (GTDB taxonomy): domain Bacteria; phylum Bacillota_I; class Bacilli_A; order Erysipelotrichales; family Erysipelotrichaceae; genus Bulleidia. The sequence goes on along the minus strand of CAKVIS010000059.1, from coordinate 7,416 downwards.
GCACTGATACCCAATGCTTTCTGTATTCTCTCTTCCAGTATAGTAAAAGAAAGATCTTGTGTTGTTGCAGGTAAATCTTCATAATGCATATTCTTTCCCTGCAATATCAGTCTTGTCAATTCCAGAGAATCCACTTCAATTGTAGCCGTATCATTTCTCTTATACGCTTTAGATTTATACGTATATGGTGTATTTATACCCGCCTGCACTTTAAGTATCACTGTTTTCTCAGTTTCTTTCACAGATAATTCGTAATGTGGTTGTGGATGAATCGTATCATTGATTTTATTTTCTATATCCAGACAAGCCTGTACAGGGTCAGATAATCCATGTATACTCCCATCATCTGCTACACCAAACCATATTTCTCCACCATCATAGTTAGCAAACGCACTTACTGTTTTTAGAAATGTATTTGAAATTTCAGATTTAAATTCCAAGCTTTTTGTTTCCTTCATACTACATCACCTGCATCTTCAAAGACATTCTAATGCAGTTCATCCATAAAAACAATCGTAAAAAAATACGACCGCATTTGTGACTGCAAACGGTCGTGTTTTTGTTCTTTCGACTGATTATTGTAACTGACAGATAGCTTCACAAAGTACATTGTACTTTTCAGTAATCACTGTCATCAGTTCTTCTGTACCAGCCAGGGAACCGGCTCTTAATATTTCTGTAATTTCTTTTACAGGTTTCAGCAATCCTTCAAAGCCCAGATTCATACAGACACCTTTTAATGTATGTGCCGCCCTGAAGCTTTCCTCAACTTCTTTTGCATTCAGCTTTTCTACAAGCTGTGCATAAGAATCATCACCAGGGAATTTCTTCACAAATCTTTCTACCAGACCCTTTGTTCCAAAACGTCCCAGTACAGACTGAAAATCACCTTCAGCCACTGTATATAGCTCTTCAATTGTCATGTGTATCCCACTCCTTTATTTTCTGTATTTCTTCTTTATGCTCTGACACATGTGGACACCCTTCCACATTCACATGCATTTCCTTATCAATGAAAGCCAATTCCATAGGTATCTGATCTTGTATATCCTGTAAACATTGTAATAACAAAGGATTAAAAATACCACACTGACCATCCTGAATCATCTGTAATGACTTTTCAGCAGAATACGCCTCTTTGTATACTCGTTTAGAAGTTAACGCATCATACACATCTGCTATAGATACCACCTGAGCACTGACAGGGATACTGTCGCCTGTCAATCCATCCGGATATCCTTTGCCGTCATATCTTTCATGATGCCACAGGCATATATCATGTGCCACCTGAATCATAGGATTTCCCTTGAAAATAGGCAGTTCATCCAGAATATATGCACCTATGGTTGTATGTGTTTTCATCAGATCAAACTCTTCTTTGGTCAGTTTACCCGGTTTATTCAATACAGAGGAAGGTATGGATATTTTGCCTATATCATGTAAAGCAGCACCCAGTACAATTCTTTCCATCTCTTCATTGCTCATTGTGTACTTCGAAGAAATCTCCTGCAGTCTTTTTAACAGCAATCTTGTAATAGCCTGAATATGTAAGACATGTGCTCCGCTTTCTCCGTTTCTGAATTCTACAATATGAGAAAGGATACTTATTAACATGAAGTTATTGGCTTTTTCTTCCTTCTGTTGCTGGGTAAGCATGGAAAACAGTTTTCTTTGTTTGGCATATAATCTGATGGTATTCTCCACACGTCTTTTGACAATATATCTGTCAAAAGGTCTTGGAATGAAATCTGTCACGCCTAAATTGTATGCCCTTTGTATATTGCTGTTATTTTCATCCGAAGAAATCATAATCACAGGAATATCTTCCAGAATAGAGTTGTTACGCATCCATTCCAGCACATCGAACCCATTCACCTGCGGCATGATAAGATCCAATAATACCAGGGAAATATCTTTCTGATTTTCCTCCAGTACTTTTACAGCTTCATGCCCGTCATACACATGCAGAAATGTGTATTCTTCCTTTAGCATTTCCTCCAGGATTTCATGATTCATTTCCGCATCATCCACAATTAATACCAATGGTTTTGCATACTCACTGACAGTAGTGGAACTGTCTAAATGTTCTCCTGTCTCATCTTCCAGTACAAATGCATTCCTGGATTGTTTGGCAGTATACATATTTTTATCTGCACAAGCCATGGCTTCTTTAATACTTTCCCCTTCAATCGCTTTTCCACCCGTACTGATGGATAATTGAATACCTGGATATTCTTCTATACTGGCAGTACTGATTTCATCATGCAGCTGTTTCATTTTTCTGAAGAATACTTCTTTAGGTGCTCCAGGTAAAATCATGGCAAATTCATCTCCGCCAATACGTAACACATAGTCATCTTTTCTGACCAGAGAACTCATCAGCTGCGCACAGGTTTTTAAAGCAAGATCCCCTGCATGATGTCCATAGGTATCATTGATTTCCTTAAAGTTATCCAGATCTATTAAAGCCATACCTCCGGATATTTTTTCTCTGGAAATCTTATCGTAGAATCTTCTGTTATATACCTTGGTTAAAGAATCTGTATATAACTCCTGTTCATAGGAAGCCATCTTTTTTAAAAGCACAAGTTTCTCATCATGATCCGAAAAAACTTCCTCGTCCATTTCTGATATGATTTCTATAACAGCAGGTTCATGATCTATTTCTATATATCTGGCAATAATCTGAAAAAACGTATCATTATGATAGATGAGTTTACGTAATGTTTTTTTCTCTCGCATTGCCTTCAGGCATAAACATTCCTTTTGCGTTACATTCCCATCCATCATACAGGTATGGTATTCACACAAAACTCCGGAACGCATCTGTTTTTCTTTCTGCTGTAATGCCGTATATCTCCATAAGCGCACATCATAGTATATTGGTTTTAATACTTCCACGATTTCTTTTGCTTTCTGAAGATCCATTTCTACACCTGTATCCATACAATTCCCCACTGTTACAGCGCATATTATATATAAAACCAAAATATAACTCAACGCAACTGCATGACTCTTCCGGAACATAAAAAAGAATTCCTGGCTACTGGAATCCTCTATATCTCTTATTTAAATAAATTAGTTTTACCAAGTGGTTTTAATAACAGCCATCCAAGAATGACAGAAATCAATTCTCCAACTGCCACTTCACTACCCATGATGAGTGTGCCAAGTACTACATTTCCTTCAAAGTACAGCACAGCAAGTTCTGCACCGACAAAGAAGAAATTAAAGATGACAGGCATCAACACACTCCATAAAGGAAAGCCTTTTACTGTCTTATCCTTTAACATATATGTACACTCTGCTGCAAGGAACGTTGCAAGTGTACCAATAATGGCATCAATAAATCCTGTAGGATTGACTCCCATAAAAGCACCTAACAGATTTGTAAGGAAACACCCCAATGTAACACCATAAATAGATGGTTTATACAATAGAGGTAAAATGGTTAATGCCTCTGCAATACGTACCTGGATATTTCCATAGGAAATAGGTGCCAGTGCCAATGATACTACTGTGTATACTGCGGCAATCATCGCAATACGCACAAAAGTAAGTGTGTCTGTTTTTTTCATTACTACTACATCTCCTTATTTTAGGTATACGTCAGGTAGCCGCTACTGACGAGACTTACGTCCAGTTCCTTATTTTACTCAGGAAACTGTATATGTAAATCTGGAATTTCATACTTTTATTCAGTAAAATAGCCACGAGGTACAAATATGACAGAAATCAAAGCAATTTTATTGGATATTGACGGCACTCTGACTAACAGCAAAAAAGAAATCACGCCAAAGACTTTACAGGCATTATTAACCGCTCAGGATCATGGTGTTAAACTTGTCATTGCCAGTGGAAGACCTGCAAAAGGTTTGAAACAATACGGCGACTTATTAAATATGTGGATGCATCATGGGTTATTTGTAGCATATAACGGCGCAAGAATTATTGATTGCGAAACACAGCAGGTACTCGTAGATACTACGATGCCAAAAGATCTGGTAACACGTGTTCTAAAACATATGAAAAAATTTGATGTCATCCCTATGGTCACCTATGGGGAATTCATGGTAGTAGAAGATGTTTACCATTGCATGGTGTCTGACTATGGAAGAGAATTCAACGTTATCCAGTATGAATCCAGAATGAATAACTATAAACTCATGGAAGTGGAAGACTTATGCAAGTTCACAGATTTCCCTGTAAACAAAATTCTTACAGCAGGAGATGCTCAGTATCTGCAGGAACACTATAAAGAAATGAGAGCGCCGTTTGAAGACGAACTCTCTATGATGTTTACAGCTAATTTCTATTATGAATTCACTGCCAACGGCATTAATAAAGGCTCCGGATTAAAAGTAGCCATGGAAAAACTTGGCATCAGACCAGAAGAGTGTATTGCCTTTGGGGATGCAGAAAATGATATTTCCATGCTGGAATATGCAGGCATCGGTGTAGCTATGGGTAACGCAACAGACCAGGTAAAAGCCATTGCGGATGAAATCACATTATCCAATGAAGAAGATGGTATTGCACATTCTCTGTACAAACACCTTCCTTACTTATCTTAACAAGCATAAAGATTCGGAGTTTCCGAATCTTTTTTATATAACAAAAAAACCACCAGGTTGCACATGAAAGAAAAACATGGTGGGGTATACAGTATGTAATCCAAATTTCTGAAAGCTCCACAGAAGGGCCTTAATCTCTGCTTTATTCGATTTTTTTCATAACTGATTCGTTCGGAAAACTGATGACAGGCACTTACCAGAACACCCAAGATCCGCAAAGCCTTCTTTTCTCATGTATTCCTTATTTCCCTTTAAAAATTCTATGTATTCGTTAAATCCATCACCGTTTTTGAAGTCGTCATATTCGCTCATAAAGGATATTAAAAGCCAGAGAAAAATACATCCGGCTATTTTTCAATCAGTCTAATTCAAAATGGTCATGTATATACTCTTCAAAAAGAGGTAAAGTAAAGCGAACAAATCCTCGATGACTGCCATCTATGACTCCCTTTTTGATCAGTCGCTGACGATAAGGATTGAATTCATTTGAGGTCATATGTAAATGCTCGCGTATATCTGAAATCTTACGACTGCTCGTATCGGAAATTCCTTTTGCCACAAGACGGTCCTTTTCTGAAAGTTCAGACCAGACTTTGTCGTATACTAAATCGCTCAAATACTGCTTGTAATCATCTAATACATTTTTGTAGTCACCATTGCTGTTCCATGTCAGATATCCAAGAACCTGAAACGCAAATGGATACCCTTTTGTAAGATTGGCCATTTCAGAAGCCTGTTCTTCATTCAATTTAAAAATTGATTTGTATTTATTGGCAATTGCTACGGTGTTTAGTGGTTTCAACTTAATTTTCGGAGCACGGTACAGAAAAGTAAGATTTTTTTCATTTTGAAGTTCATCAATATTTTCATACAATCCAGCCCCAAGTAAAAATACAGGTAAGCCCAGTCTTACAAAAATCTGGAAAGATCCAGCAAATATCTTCATATATTCAGTATTTGACATCTCATCAATGCAGATCAGCAGACGTTTATTTTCACTTTGGATTTTTTCAAGGATTTTGATAATGGCAGTCTCAGGGTCAGTAATCTGGGGAGCACCCTCAACAGAAACACCAAACCCAAAGAATGACAGGTCAATTCTTGCTGATTTGATAAAAGAAGAAATGGTGTTATTGCTATACAGTTTTGACAGCATAGACTGCAACAAATCAGTTGCCGGATTCAACTCCAGAACAATCCAGTTATTGTTTTCTCTAAGTTTTTGAGCTATTTCTGACATCATCACTGTCTTTCCTGTGCCTCTGACACCTGTGATAACAAACATTTGCTGATTAATGTTTTCAGATGTAAAAGCATCCATAATTTCAAAAATCTGTTTTGGTCTGTCTACGGATTCAAGAGGACTTTTTCCAAAAACCAATGTAAATGGGTTTGACATACGTTTCTCCTTTTACTGTTCTTTACTGTTTTGGAATTATTTTACTATTCTTTACTGTTTTATTCAAGACAATGTCCCCAACAAAAAGAACACCCATGACTGACATGAGTGTTCACTGCTTACTTCTTTGACGCAAGATACTTTACTGCACTGAGCGCTGCCACATTCCCCTGACCTGCAGCCTTAATATACTGATATGGCTGTCCTGTAAGATCACCTGCGGCATAAAGACCTGGTAAATTTGTTTCCATATCCAGGTTCACTACTACCCTGTTACCCTGAGTTTCAAGACCAGGCACTAAAGAAGATGGAAACTGAGATTGTCTGAGTATAAAGATACCATCCGCTGTATAAGTGCCTTGTTTAGTCACTAAAGTATTTGCCTTCAGAGTACCTTCGATAGAAACAGGGATATCTTTCACAACAGAAAGATTGTCTTTTTGTACAGCAACATCTTCTTTATAAAGAGGGAAATACGTAACTTCCTGACATACTTCTGTCAAAAACTCTACTTCTTCCTCTTCTTTTGGACTATCTGCAATCACAATTACTTTTTTGCCTTTATAGATAGGTGCATCACATGTAGCACAATAGCTGACCCCTCTGCCAAGGAATTTTTCTTCATTTACGTAAGGATTACCAGCTGCTACACCTGTCGCAAGAATCACTGTTTTTGTATTTACCATACTCGTATCATCTAACTGCAAAGTATAGAATTCCGGCATGGCATATACCGTAGTAACTCTTTTCTCTGTAATGGCAATTCCAAGACTTTCTATCTGAGACTGAAATATTTTTACCATTTCTTTGCCTGTCATAGATGGTAAGCCTAAGTAATTCATGATCGGATGATCTACCGCCTGTAGTTTAGGTGAGAGTTCCTTGCTTCCTAAAACAAGTATTTTTTTATTTCTGATGGTTGCTGTAACAGCAGCTTCAAGTCCAGCTGGACCCGAACCAATAATCACAATATCATACATTTCTTCCATGGATTTATACCTCCATATTCATAGTAGCAGAAATTACTATTTTAGATAAAAGTAATGCACCCAGAACTTTCCAAATTCCTAATAAACCCTGTAAAGCACAGTTGCTCTGCAGGGTTCTTTCCTCTTTAAGTGATATTCAATTATTTGCCTTGAAGCTCCTTTTGAATCTTTTGGATTTCTTCTTCACTTAACTCTGTGCTTTTCTGAATTATATCTAACGATAATCCAAGTCCCAACATTCTCTTACAGGTCTCTATTGCCTGTTCCTGTTTACCAATTACCCTTCCTTCTTCTTTACCTTCTTTCTTTAATGTTTCTCCATACTCTTTAATATTGAACTCTGTTTCCAGCATCGTTTCCACCTCTGCTCTTCTTGACTGTATTTTAGCATAAATACTGTCTGTTTTTTGCATGGTGTTCAGCATTTCTACAATGCCTTCTCGAGTACTTCTTC
>CAKVIS010000058.1 GCA_934754415.1 uncultured Bulleidia sp. | reverse complement strand
AAAAATTGCAATATATCCTTTAATCATGGGATATATTGCAATTTTATTTTCGCTTAACTGTAAAAGTCGGGATTGTAGCATAAAGTTGAGATATACTAATACACATAAAGAGGTTTGAAAATATGCTGAGAATTGCGATTTGTTGTGGAGGAGGGTTCTCTTCCAGTGCACTGGCTGCACATCTTGAAAAAGAAACGAAGGAAAAACATCTGGAGGACAGGGCGACTTTTATCTTTATTCCGATTAATAATCTGATTAAACGAATGGATGAAGTGGATGTGGCACTGGTTTGTCCGCATATGGAGTTTAAGGTGAGAAGTGATGCGCCAAAGTATACGATTCCTGTTTCTATTATTCCACCACGTCTGTATGGTTTGATGCCTGCAGTTGATTTTATAGAAGATGCGGAAGATATCCATGCTTTATGGAAAGCAGGTAAAGCGAATATGGTAACTTTTGACGATGAGCCAAGGCCTTTAACTGTTAAAAGAACTGTATCTCACAGAAGAAAGCTCAAAGGAGAAACTGCGGACTTTTCCAGACTTGTATAATACACAAACAGCGCAGTTTGTAGCTTTATATATAAAGCATTTCGTGCAAGAATACTAATGGAGGTAATCCTTATGTTTAAAAATATACGTACAAGTGCTTTGATCAGTGCGGCAATGTATATACTTGCCGGTCTATTACTTATTTTTTATCCTGAAATCTCTGTGACAGTTGTCTGTAAGATATTGGGTATCTGTGTTCTTGCGGCAGGAATACTCAAAGTCATGAACTGGTTTATACTGGATCTCAGATCTTCATTAATGAGAAATGATCTGCTGTATGGATTGATTGCAGTTATTGTGGGTATTGTTATTCTTACCAGACAGGAGATGTTACTGGATTTTATACCATTAGTCACAGGCCTTATCATCTGTATCAGTGGTCTTGGTAAACTGCAGAGCAGTGCCATTGCTGTAAGAATCGGGTACTCCAATGCATTGATTTATTTCTTATTATCCATTGTGTCGATTGTTTTTGGTGTATGGGTAATGTTTTTTGTACAGGGTATGTTTGCGGCAAAGACAGTGTTTATGCTCATTGGTGCAGGTCTGTTGTTTTCGGGACTCAGTGATCTGTTTGTAACAGTATTTCTGAGCGCTAAATATACTTCTTATGTAAAGAAGTTTGAAAGAGAACACAATATCATTGATGCAGAAGTAGTTGATGAAAAAGAAGAAAAAGAATAACGGGAAGGGCAGATTCTGTAACAGAATTTGCCCTTTTTGAAACAAATGTGAAGATTTGTATGATTGGTGGTACATTGCTTTCTTCTGTACCCCTTTTTATGTACAATAATGTGCGGAGGTCGTTAGATATGTTTAATGATTGGTTGACAATTGGTGGTTTAACAATACACGGCTATGGTGTCATGATAGCTGTGGGTATATTAACTGCGGTCTGGCTGGCTGAAAAACAGACAACAAAATATGGGCTGGACAGTACAAAGGTGGATGGACTTGCTATTACAGCTGTGGTAGTCGGATATATCTTTTCCAAACTGACATATATCCTGACAGTCATTCCTGAATTTATAAAAGATCCGTTAAGTGTACTTGGAAGCAGCGGATGGGTAGTTTACGGAGGAATTCTTGGAGGATTACTTGGAGCGTATCTTTACTGTAAGAAACAGAAGATGGACTTCTTTGCATATTTTAATGTCATTATGCCTTGTGTTCCTCTGGCTCAGGCTTTTGGAAGAATAGGCTGTTTTTTCGCAGGGTGCTGTTATGGAAAACCGACAAACGGTGCATGGGGGATTACTTTCCCACAAGGTTCTTTATGTCCGATTCATGAGCCTTTGATTCCGACACAGTTAATCTCTTCTCTGGGGGATTTTATTATCTTTATGCTTTTAATGAAAATCTGTTCCAATGAGAAAACAAGAAATACAACAGGTGCCTGGTATCTGATTCTTTACAGTATTGGAAGATTTGGAATTGAGTTTTTAAGAGGTGACGTAGAAAGAGGAAATGTAGGAATTTTCTCAACTTCACAATTTATTGCCTTATTTACCTGTTTTGCAGGTATTATATTGTATGTATATGCAAAAAAGAAAAAGGAGAACAAGACAATATGAAAGTAGGAATTGCAAATGACCACGCTGCAGTGGAAATGAAAAAGGAGCTCGTTGCTTACCTGGAAGGTAAAGGCTATGAAGTAGTGAACTTTGGTACAGATACCAATGATTCCGTAGATTATCCATATTATGGAGAACTGTGTGCCAATGCCGTAGTCAAAGGTGAAGTGGATAAAGGTATTGCCATCTGTGGTACAGGTGTTGGTATCGGGATTTCCTGTAATAAAGTGAATGGTATCAGATGCTGCATCTGCTCTGAATCTTACAGTGCAGAATATTCCAGAAGACACAACAACGCCAATATGGTTTCTTTTGGCGCAAGGGTTATCGGTATTGAAACAGCCAAGCAGATTGTGGATGCCTTCCTTGAAACAGACTTTGAAGGTGGAAGACACACGCGCAGAGTCGATATGATTAACGATATTGAAAAGAGAAACTCATCATGTTAACCATATATGGAAGTAAACAATGCCCGGATTGTGTAGCATGTAAAGCAAACTTTGATGCGTTTGATATTGAGTATACTTTTGTGGAAGTACTGGATAGCTTAAAGAATCTCAAGACATTTCTGCATTACAGAGATACAGAACCTGTATTTGAAAGATTGATTAAAGTCGGAGATATTGGTTTACCTGCAATTGTCAAAGAAGACGGTACAGTCTTTACAGACTGGGAGGACTATTTAAGAAAGATGGGGAAAGAACCAGTATCTGCTTCTTCTTCCTGCTCTTTAAATGGAAAAGGGTGTTAATACATATTACTCAAGTAAAAAAATCTTTATCAAGCTCTTTGCTTGCAGGGGCTTTTTCTGTTTTGTGACCGTATATTTCGTATTACAATATCTCTAACCGTTCTGGTTAGCGAAAATACAACCAACAGGTTAGTGATACAACTTCTTGTCCATAGGACTGGTGGGATAAGAAGGGTAAACTACAGGTGTACCCGGGAGGAAGAATAATGGAAAGTTTTGGAAACAGACTGGCATCAATCAGAAAAGAACATCATATGACACAAAATGATGTGGCGGAGAAATTACATGTTTCACCACAGGCAGTAAGTAAATGGGAGAATGATATTACATCTCCGGATATTCCTACCTTGATTACCTTATCCGAAATCTATCATATGTCTCTGGATGAAATGACAGGAAAGAAAAAAACGGAACCGGCATATACAGAAGAAAAGAAAGATATCCGTTCCTTATTCTTAAAGATTTTTATTAACTCTGCAGAGGGAGATACAGTGAAGGTGAACCTGCCTATGGTGGCAGTGGAAGCTTTTTTGCAAAGTGACAGTAAGATTCTCAGTGGAAATGCTGCGTTGGAAGGAATTGACTTCAGGCAGATCTATGAGCTTGCAAAACAAGGGCTGACAGGAGAGCTTATCAGTGTAGATTCCGCTGATGGAGATCATGTGCGTATTCTGGTGGAATAAAATGAAATTGTGTATTACAAGACCTTCTTTGAAGAAACCTGTTGTTATTCGATTTCCATCGAGTGTTCTGACAACAAAACTATTCTGGAAGGAAGCAGGTCATATTTCCGATACAGACATCCAGGGGTACATCGACTGTGTAAAAACAGTACAGAAGTTTGTAAAAGAGAATGGACATTTTACTTTGGTGGAAATTATAAGAACTGACGGGACCGAAATAAAAGTCTTTCTCTGAGGAGGAAGATGTATGCATAAAAAATATACTGCATGGTATGCATTCCAAAGACAGATGCGCTATGCCTTTTCAGAACATAAATGGTATCTTTTTGTTCTGTACTTCTTTGGAAGTATATGTGGCGGTATTGCAACAGTGCTGATGGCACTGTTTTCAAAATACATTGTAGATATTGTGCAGGGAACTCGGAATACGCATTCTTTGATACAGGGAATATGGATTCTGAGCGGTATGGCTATTGTCTGTTTTGCAGTCACAATACTTTGCAAAGGGTGGAACCAGTCTGTGGCACTGAATCTGAGATTACAGGTTTTCTGTAAAATCATTACGCTGTTCCACAGAATGGATTTTTCCAGAATTGAAAATCCGAAGTTTGAAGATGAATTTCATGCGGGTTTACAGACTATGCAGTCGGATGATACAGGTTTTCAGGCGGTGTATACGCGTACATATACCATATTGACCGATATGGTCACCATTCTTTTGTGCATTGCTGCACTCAGCAGACATATGCCATGGATGAGTGTGCTGTTTGCTGTGTTACTGATATGTACAGGTATTTCCAATTATCAGTATGCTGCATATTGTGTTGCAAGAAAACCTGACCAACAAAGACAATACAGAAAAAGCATGTATTATACGCGCACATTAAGTGATTTTGCGTATGGAAAAGATATACGTATTTTCTCTTTAAGACCATTTCTTATGCAGAAATTCAAAGAAGTATCCGATGCCTATGTACAGGTTGTTGCGGATATTCAAAAGAAATATATATTATACGGATTTATTGCACTTGCAGGCTATATTCTTCAGTTTGGTGTTGCATGGTATATGATTGCCCATCAGTATTTTACAGGCTTCATATCCTTATCTACAGCAATTTTGTATTTCAATATTCTTGCGGTATGTTCTTCTGCCTGTCATGAACTTGTAGAGGAATCTTCTTCTTTAATGAAGGATCTGCAATATTCCAAAGAATACTATGCAATGTATGACAGATATATTCCAGAGGAAGAAAAGGGAAAAAGAAAAGCATTGGATCCGGATATTCCTGCAGAGATTGTCTTTGATCATGTGTGGTTCAGATATCCAGACACCCAGAACTATGTCTTAAAAGATTTCAGCTTTAAGATTCATGCAGGAGAGAAACTTGCCATTGTGGGAGCTAATGGTGCCGGGAAAAGTACTATTGTCAAACTGATGACAGGGCTATATACACCAGAAAAGGGACATATATACATCAATGGTACAGATTCTTCAGAATTCTATAAAGAAGAATACTATAAGATGTTTTCCACAGTCTTTCAGGATTTTGAAATCTATCCATGTACACTGGTGGAAAATGTGTGCGGTAAGGATACAGATGAAAGAAGTCAGAGATTTGCTCAAAAGTGTCTTGATACCGCAGGATTAAAAGATAAGATAGATAGTTTGCCTCAGGGATATGACAGTATTGCCTCCAAAGTGCTGGATGAAAAAGGTATTGATCTTTCTGGTGGTCAGAAGCAGAAAGTTGCCATTGCAAGAGCGTTATATAAAAATGGGAATGTGGTTGTTTTAGATGAACCTACAGCTGCTTTAGATGCCCTTGCTGAGGCACAGATTTATCAGAATCTCAATACACTTGTAGAGGGTAAAACCTCTGTATACATTTCCCATAGATTATCTTCCACAAAGTTCTGTGACCATATTGCCTTGCTTGGTAAAAATGGAGTAGAAGAATATGGAACACATGAAGAATTAATGGCAAAACATGGGAAATACTATGAACTGTTTGAAATACAGGGTAAATATTACCAGGAGGAAATGGAGCAATGAAAACAACTGTCAGATTTATGCATCTTGCGTGGTCTATCTATCCGCAGTTATTCTTTCTTTTAACCTTTTCAGCTCTGATACAATCTTTCTCCTCTCTTTTTACAGTCTATGCTCTTGCATATATGATGGATGTGATGGAAAAAGGTCTGATGAATCAAAGTGTGAAGACTATTCTTTGCATCACCATCATAGAAGGTGTTTTCTTTCTTTTAAAACGTATTATGAAGGCAAAGATGGAAACAGCTAAGGAAAGAATGAATGAAAGAGTGAATCAGAAGATATCCGATAAGATTATGACTTTGCCTTTTGCCTGTCTGGAAGACTCTCACTATGTACAGTTAAAAAATGATGCCATTATGGGAATGAACAATATGGGTGCTGTATATACTTTCTTTGATGGATTCACAGGATTTGCCACAAACACAGTGGTGATTCTTACCTTATCTGTAGTGCTGTTTCAGTTTGACAGACGTCTTGTAGCAGTCCTTGCAATCGGAGTACTTTGCACATTGGCAGTGACAATGATTGCCACAAAACAGAATGTGGAAGTCTTTAAGAAATTACTGCCAATTAATTTTAAATATGGGTATTATCTGGATACCCTGTTATCTCCATCTCTTGCAAAAGATTTCAGGTTGTATTCTGTGTATGATGTGATGGACTCTCAATTGCATACCTATGTAGGTGAGATGGGAAAGTATTTCAGAAAGACAGTTACGAGAAGCGGACTGTTTGATACGGCAGTATCATGTATTCGTTATGGATGCATGGGTGTCATTTATACACTGGTAGGTATGGAGACAATACAAAGAAATCTCCCTGTTTCGCAGTTCACTCTGATTACTACCTCTGCTATTTCCTTTTCCTCTGCCATCAGTGCCATGATTATTGCAGGTAGTGGTTTTACCAGAGGCGTGGAATATGTAAAACCTGTTCTGGCCTTTATGGATATGCAGGAAACATGTAAAGAAGGCGATAAAGAACTGCAAGAAGTAGAGACAATTACATTTGAACATGTAACATTCCATTACCCTCATACAAAGACGAATGTACTGGAAGATGTCTCTTTTACCATTCATAAACATGAAAAAATTTCTATTGTAGGCTTAAACGGTGCAGGGAAAACAACCATAGTCAAACTGTTGTGCAAACTGTATCCATGCGATTCCGGTGAAATTAAAATAAACGGTATCAATATTTATGCGTATACCAATGCGTCTTATATGCAGCAGATTTCTTCTGTCTTTCAGGATTATAAACTCTTTAATTATTCTATCAGAGAGAATGTACAGCCTGACATGAGCAAAGAGAAATGTAAAGAGGTTCTGGAAGAAGCAGGGGTATATTCTGCTGTAGAAAAATTACCTGCAGGAATGGAATCCAGTATTGGTAAATCGTATGATGAAAATGGTGTAGAACTTTCTGGTGGACAGTTACAGAAGATAGCTATTGCAAGAGCTGTATCCAAACCATCTCAGATACTGATACTGGATGAACCTACCAGTGCACTGGATCCGAAATCTGAAGCGGATATCTATGAGAACTTTAACAGACTGGCAAAGGATAAAACAGCTTTGTATATCTCTCATAGAATGTCCTCCAGCATGTTCTGTGATAAGATTCTTGTCTTAAATAAAGGCAAGGTGGAAGCTTTTGCCCCGCATAAGGAACTGATGAAGGATACAGACTGTCTGTATTATAAACTGTTTACCACACAGGCATTGAATTATTCATTGAAGTAAAAGAAAAGATGGATTCGCTACAAAATCCATCTTTTTCTAATTATTGTGCATCAATCACTTCAGGAAGGTTTTCGTCTTCTTTTTCATTCAGGATCTTCATGAATTCTTCGCCTGTAATCGTTTCTTTTTCATACAGGTATTTTGCAATACGATCCAGATCTGCACGGTGTTCAATGAGTAGCTGCTTTGCCTTTTCATGTTGCTGTTTTACTAGTTCTACAACTTTGGCATCAATCAGAGCGGCTGTATCATCACTGCATGCCATGGAAGTATCTCCTCCAAGGTATTTGTTCTGTACAGATTCCATCGCAACCATATCAAAGTCATCAGACATACCATAACGGGTAATCATGGAACGTGCTACTTTGGTAGCCTGTTCAATATCGTTACTTGCACCGGTAGAAATCTCGTTGAAGACAACTTCTTCTGCAGCTCTGCCACCTGTTAAAGTAGCAATTCTGTTTTCAAGTTCTTGCTTAGTATATAAGTAGTGGTTGCCTTCTTCTACCTGCATGGTATACCCAAGAGCACCTGAAGTTCTTGGGATAATGGTAATCTTCTGAACCGGAGCAGAATGTGTCTGTAATGCAGCAACCAGGGCATGACCTACTTCATGGTAGGAGACTGTCAGTTTTTCCTTGGTAGTCAGAATAGCATTCTTCTTCTGATAACCTGCAAAGACAACTTCGATACTTTCTTCCATATCTGTCTGTGTAACTGTAGATCTTCCTTGTCTTACAGCTCTTAAAGCTGCTTCGTTGACAATATTGGCAAGTTCAGCACCACTGGCACCACTGGCCATACGGGCAATGGTATTGTAGTCAATGCCAGGTTCTGTTTTGACTTTGGCAGCGTGTACTTTTAAGATTTCTTCACGTCCTTTTAAGTCGGGAAGTTCTACCGGAACACGTCTGTCAAATCTTCCTGGTCTTAATAAGGCAGGGTCAAGAGATTCCGGTCTGTTGGTAGCCGCAAGAATCACTACGCCTGTATTACCCTCAAAACCATCCATTTCTGTTAATAACTGGTTGAGAGTCTGTTCACGTTCGTCATTACCACCGGACATATTTCCAGCATTACGTTTACCGCCAATGGCATCAATTTCATCAATGAATACAATACATGGAGCTTTTTCTTTTGCCTGTTTGAATAAATCACGGACTTTGCTGGCACCCATACCTACAAACATTTCTACAAATTCAGAACCTGAAATAGAGAAGAACGGTACGTTGGATTCACCTGCAACTGCTTTTGCAAGCATGGTTTTACCTGTTCCAGGAGGACCTACCAGTAAGATGCCTTTAGGCATGGTAGCACCAATCTGCTTATATTTGCCTGGATCATGCAGGTATGTAACGATTTCCTGTAAAGATTCTTTAGCTTCATCTTCGCCGGCCACATCTTTGAAACGAATGCCTTGCTGGCTCTTAACGTAAACTCTGGCGTTGGATTTGCCCATGGAGAAACTCATGGCACCTCCCCCACCTTTACCACCAGTTATACGTTTTAACATGAAGTTCCAGAATAATGCGGCTAACAGGATAGGGCCAACCCATGTAAGCAGGAAGTTTGCTATAGGGGAGGTTTCCTCCTGAATGTCTGTCGTGAATGTGACACCTTTATCATATAATCTTTGTGTTAAATCAGGATCGTTCATCAAACCTGTTTTATAAATGGTGTCTCCGTCTTTTAGTGTATACAGAATCTGATTGTTCTGCACCTCTACTTCTTTTACTTCATCGTTATCTGTCTTTTCCATAAACTCACTATAGTTGGTGGTGACAATCTGACTTTGCTTGTAACCAGGCATTAAAATCAGATTAAAAAGAGACATAATCATTAAAATAACTGCAAAATAATAGAGAGTAGGCTTTTTAGGATCTTTCGTGTTGATAAAAATCACCTTCTTTCATGTATGTATATATTAGCACACCAAACGTAAGAGTGCTAATTTGTTGCGTGAATTCTGCATGAAGAATTATGTTAATTTATGGGATATCTTTATTTTATATAATAGACCATCTGACACATGTTAGCTAAAAATAGGTAAAGCATCGTCCAAAGTGCGTATAATCGTCCTTTTCT
>CAKVIS010000057.1 GCA_934754415.1 uncultured Bulleidia sp. | reverse complement strand
GTTAGGCGTTTTTTCAGCAGATAAATATTTGAATTTAGAAAACTTACAAAAATCATCTTGACAAACTCGTTCCCGAAAGTCACGAACATCTATTTCTATTCGCATATAGGGAATATTCGCTTCTTTGCCAGGTTCATTGTAAGGAGTGTATGTATAGGCGTCCATTTTGACTTGCATGGAAATTGTTTTTTCGTTGCATGTTGCATGAATATATCCAAATGGAGTAGGTATTGCTTCAAGAAAAGTGCGAGGTTCGTGATAATAAATATCACGGTACATAAACCAGAGATTAAATTTTTCTCCACAATGATCACAGTAAAAAAGATAATTTCTTCGATTGAAAACAGGCTGATCAGGATGCACAGTGCATTGTATGTATATGTGTCCTTGATTGCATTTGGGACAGGTTGTAACCTGTCTGATTTCATGATTATACATTGTCTCATCTATACTTTGCACTAATAAGGATCTGAATTGTTTTTCTGTTTCGATGTTTTTGGTATACATATTTTTAACCTTTTCTACATGATAGCAGAATGACTGGTTTGTGGAAATGTGCAGTGTGCTTTGAAAACAGCTTTTTCTTCTTAATTTTTCTATCCTCTTATCGTAATATATATGCATGAATCCGATTATATGTATTTTATTATGTTTTGCAGCTTTGGGCTTATTGGACAAGATGTGTAAAAACAGACTTGGGCTGGCTTCCTCTTTTGACAAAGGGATTGTGACAATGGGGGATTTCATGATGAGTGTGGGTGGCTTTTATTGTATAGCCATTGCCTTTTTGAACGGTCATTCTGGTTTGTTTGAAAAGAAGGAAATGATTATTTCCAGTCTGCTTGCGCCAGATCTTGGTGGATATTCTATTGTAGAATCGATGACACGCTCAGAGAATATTCTTATATTCTGTGGTGTACTGCTGACTTCTACCTTAGGTTGTCTTATCAGTTTTCAATTACCTATCTTTTTGAATGGATTGAATAAAGAAGATTTAACACAATATCTCAAAGGTACTGTTTACGGCATAGCAGGATTACTTCCTGTATTGATGGTGTGTGGATTTTTACTGAAGATAGACCATTTTCTTGTGGCTTTTCTGCCGGTTATCGTAATTTGCGCAATACTGATCGGTTTGTTTTTCCTGTCTTTTCATACATTGATAGTGGTACTGACATGGTTTTCAAGATTGGTTCAGATAGCAGGATATTTTCTCTTTTTCCTTGTATGTCTTACTTTTTTCTTTGGGATGGGATTTACAGAAGAAAGTCTGATAAATGAAGCTTTGCGTATTGTGTTTCAGATGAGTGTGATAGTTTGTGGTTCTCTTGTATTCTGTGAGATTATATTGAGAAAATTCTCTTCTCAGATTGAAAAGATTGGTGGATTTTTTCAGATTGATAAATATTCTGTAATGGGTATGGTTCTTTCTTTTGGGACAAGTATTGCCATGTTGCCATTGTTTGAAAAGATGAATACAAAAGGGAAAATACTGAATGCAGCATTTGCTTTAAGCGGAGCTTTTGTTTTTGGAGGCCAGCTGGGATTTATTGCCGGCGTGTATCCTGAAAGTGTTACCTGGTTTATAGTGGTAAAACTTGTGGCAGGGATGGCAGGATTGCTTGTTGCCAGTATTTGTGAAAAACATAAAGTTGTATAACATAAAAACTGTGTGGGTATGAGATATATGTGCATCTCATGACCAACACAGTTTTTTGGTTTTAATCCATTTTTTCAAATACAGGGATATGATCAATTGGAGCTTTTGCTTTGATGGTTGTATTTCCTTCATATACCTGGTTATCCAGAGTGTCTTTCCATGTGCCTTGTGGTAAATACACATCTCTTTCAAACTGATTATATTCCAGAATTGGAGCTACAAGGTATTTTGATCCGAACATATATTGAGAATACTCGTTCCAGCAGTGTTCATCATCAGGAAATTCATAAAACATGGCTCTTAAGACAGGAGAACCATTGGTACTTGCGTCTTCATATAAAGATTTCAGGTATGGTTTTAAATTCTGACGAATGTGGAAATATTTTTTGAAGATCGCATAGGCATCTTCTCCATAGGACCATAATTCGTTTGGGTGACCTGTGTACAGGTAACCTCCGCCATAGTCTCTGTTATCTAATGGTGGGATGTCATCATTAGGACCTCTGTCTCCGTGCATTCTGAGTACTGCTGTGAATGTGGCAAATTCGAACCAGCGAATCAGTAACTGTTTAAACTCTTCACTTTGCCAGTCGTCAGTCATGAATCCACCGATATCACTTGTCCACCATGGAATACCTGCCAGTCCCATATTGATTCCACATTGTAGCTGATCGCGCAGAGATTCAAATGTAGAAGGTACATCTCCTGACCATACAACATTTGCGTATTTCTGTGAACCTGCCCAGCAGGATCTTAACAGAGAAACAATATCTGTTTTTCCTTCTTTCTTTTCATTGTCATAATAGATTCTGGAATAGTATTGTGGATAGATATTAGAACAGGATAAAGCCGGTCCAAGATAGTAACGATAGTTATCAAAATCATAAACGCCATAATCCGGTTCTGAATTATCCAGCCAGAAGCCATCTATGCCAAGGTCGTAATAATTCTTTTTACAGATATTCCAGACATATTCACGACATTTTGGGTTTGTTGCGTCTATTTCCAGACAATCTCCCTGGTATTCATAGGTCTGATTAGACCCTCTTTCAGTTTGAATAAGTAATCCTTTCTGATACATATCCAGGAAGTTTTCACTCTTTTTGTCTACTGATGGCCATACGGACAC
Organism: uncultured Bulleidia sp.; assembly: GCA_934754415.1. Classification (GTDB taxonomy): domain Bacteria; phylum Bacillota_I; class Bacilli_A; order Erysipelotrichales; family Erysipelotrichaceae; genus Bulleidia. Next base: position 6,778 of record CAKVIS010000057.1, on the reverse strand, counting down.
AATCACTTTTATGCCAAGAGAATGTAATTCTTCAATCATTCCTTTTGGGTCTGGCCAGTAAAGAGGATCGAATTTCCAGTCTCCCTGGTATGTCCAGTGGAAGAAATCAATCACGATGCAGTCAACAGGAATGCCTTCCTTTTTGTATCTGTGAGCTACATCCAGCACTTCCTGTTGTGTTCTGTAACGTAACTTACATTGCCATAAACCCATCATATCTTCAGGATACGCAGGGGCTCTTCCTGTGACACTTGTATAGGTTTCAAGAATCTTTGCCGGTGTATCCTCACAGGTAATCCAGTAATCCAGTTCTTTGGAACATTCGCTGATCCATTCAGTTTTATTCTGACCGAAGCTGACTTTTCCTACAGCTGGAGTATTCCACAGGAATCCATATCCCATAGAAGAGATATAAAATGGTACGGAAATCTGAGAATTACGTTGCTGAAGATCTAAAATACAGCCTTTGAGATCTGTCTGTTTCTGCTGATATTGTCCCATGCCAAAAATCTTTTCGTTATCATTTGCTTCAAAAGACTGGATGATTTTATAGTCACCACCTGTATGCGGGACATATTGTCTGGAAATATACTTCAGACATCTGCTTTCTCTGGAGATGGTGCCATCATAATTTCTGAAATATTCCTGCAGAATCACAGTGTCGTCTTTATAGTAAGTGATGACGCCATAGTTGTTGATAACTGCTTTGAGTCTTCCGTTAGTAATCGTAGCACCCTGGTCATCCATAGTGATGATTGGTAAAGAAGTGTTTCCTTTTTCGGATAAAGCCCATGTGTGGTCTGTAAAAGAAGGATATTTGGTAGAACGAAAGCGTAATGCATTTTTACCCCATGCTTCAAGAGAAATCGTTTCAGTATAAAAATGCCCGTACAGGATATGATTTTCAATATAAAATTCCATAGATAATACCTCTGTATTGAGTATAATACTTTTCTTTTCTGGTATGGACTTGTTGGTAAAAATACTTGAAGTTCTGGTAAATGAGTTTATGAAAAAATGAATGTAAATATACCTCTTTGATAAAGGTATAAGAAAAAAGCATCAGATGATGCCTGATGTTAACTTTTCCTGTCAAAAGAATGTCTGCAGTTAGGGCAGTGGATGGTGATTTTTCCTCTGCCTTTTGGGATACGTATCATCTGTGCACATTTTGGACAAAGATAATAGTGGTACTGCTTATCTGTAAGATTGTTTTTGAATACTTTGTAACTTTTTTTTACTCTGGTAAGACAATCCAGATAGAGAGTGTTTTCTCTGTTGCGTTTACCATGGTTTTTAGACAGTGCTCTGTACAGTTCATAGAAGGTAAGTACATCCATAAGGATATACAGAAAAGGACTCTGTTTTCTGAAGAAAAGGCTCAGAACACTCAGTGCTACACAGAACCATAAAATATGCATTCCAAGAGTATCTACTCCATATCTTCCTGTCATAAATCTCTGTACTTTGTATTTGAATTTGCTCCACATGTTTTTTACCTCATTGCATGAAAGTCTATGGAAGCTATTGTAATGGAACAGACAGAAAATACAAGTGTACGGTAGACAAACAGGAAAGAATGTTGACAAAGAAGTTAGCGTGTACTAATCTATCGAAGATTAGTTAATGCTAACTAACTTTATATATTAAGGAGTTTGCAGAATATATGATTAAAAAGAGATTGTTGGAAATTGTGCCGGAATCTAAAAAATACATTGCCATGAATGTATTGTTTCAATGGATTGGAATGTGCTGCAATATTGTGATGATGTATACCATAGCACAGATATTAAGCAGTCTGTCAGAGAATAAAGGTGTATCGTTTGGACAAAGTACACTCACCATGATACTGGCGGTGGGGATAAGAGTGATATGTATTAAAGCATCACATACTGCCTCTTATCAGGCTTCTAAAAGTGTCAAGAAAACACTCAGAGGAAAAATCTATGAAAAACTTTTAAAACTGGGAGCGTCTTATACCGAACATGTGTCTACTGCTGAAGTGGTACAGCTTGCAGGAGAGGGAGTGGAACAGCTGGAATCTTATTTTGGACAGTATATGTCACAATTTTTTTATGCTTTTCTTGCACCGGTCACTTTATTTTTTGCTGTAAAGCCAATCAGTTTTCAAGTGGCATTGGTGTTATTGCTGTGTGTACCGTTGATTCCTGTTTCTATTGTCATTGTACAGAAAGTGGCGAAAAGGTTATTAAAGAATTACTGGGGACAGTATGCACAGCTTGCTGATCATTTTCTGAAAAATCTTCAGGGACTGACAACTTTAAAAATCTATCAGGCAGATGAAGAAAGACACAGACAGATGAATGAAGATGCAGAACATTTTCGTGAAATCACTATGAAAGTTCTGACCATGCAGTTAAATTCCATCATTGTTATGGACCTTGTGGCTTATGGTGGAGTGGCTCTTGGAATCTTATTGGCTGTAAATGGATATGTACAGAAGGATATTACTTTTAAAGGATGTTTTGTCATCATTCTTTTGTCTGCAGATTTCTTTTTGCCAATGAGGCAGTTAGGATCTTTCTTCCATGTGGCTATGAACGGTATGACAGCCAGTGATAAGATTTTTGCTATTCTGGACCTTCCAGAAGATGGTGGAACAGATTCTTTGAATGAAGAATATGCTATTTCAGTACAGAATCTGCATTTTGGATATTCAAAGGAGAAAGAGATACTGTATGGTATTTCTATGGAGATACCGGAAGGTTCCTTTATTTCGTTGGTTGGAGAATCGGGATGTGGTAAATCTACTGTTGCAGGAATTCTGATGTGCAGAAATAAAGGCTATACAGGAAGTGTGACCATTGGAGGTACAGAGTTAGCTTTGGCTTCTGAAAAAGATGTGATGGAATGCATGACACTGATTTCTCATAACAGTTATCTTTTTAAAGGCACAGTAAAAGAGAATCTTCTTTTGGGTAATCCACGTGCAACTGATGAGGATTTATGGCAGGTACTTGAAAAAGTAAAACTGAAAGAATTTGTACGGGCAGATAAAGATGGACTGAATATGCCTGTGCTGGAAGGTGGCTCTAATTTGTCTGGTGGTCAAAGGCAGAGACTTGCTCTTGCAAGAGGCATTCTGCATGATTCCAAAATATATATCTTTGATGAAGCTACTTCCAATATTGATGTGGAAAGTGAAAATGATCTGATGGAACTGATTTTATCCATGGCTAAGGATACACAAAGTAAGAAGACTGTTCTGCTGATATCTCACAGACTTGCCAATGTCATCAGATCTGACAGAATTTATGTTCTGGAACATGGAAATCTTGTTCAGGAAGGTACACATGAAGCGCTTTTAAAGAAGAAAGGTACCTATAAGCATCTTTGGGATGAGCAGCAGATGCTGGAAAATCTGTATCAGGAGGCAGCGTAAGATGAAAAGAAGCAGCTTGAACGTAATGATGCGTTTATTGAAACTTGTAAAACCATTAACTGGTACGATGATTCTTGCGGTAACTATGGGTGTGGCAGGTCATTTGTGTGCTATAGGAATCCCTGTATTGGGAGCTATGGCCTTAACAGGTACTTCCTTGAAGACTGTTGTATTTTTGTTGCCTGTTATTGCCATAGCCAGAGGCGTGTTTCATCTTCTGGAACAGAATCGTAATCATTATCTTGCCTTTACATTGCTGGCATTGATACGTGATAAAGTGTTTGGAGCTTTAAGAAAACTGGCTCCTGCAAAACTGGAAGGAAGAGATAAAGGCAATCTGATAGCAATTCTTACAGCAGATATTGAATTGCTGGAAGTGTTTTATGCACATACTATCAGTCCGATAGGTATTGCTGTGATTGTGTCTGTGATTATGACGGTGTATATTGGCAGTTTTCATCCTGTATTGGGTGGTATAGCCTGTGTTGCCTATGTGGTGGTGGGTGTGATTGTCCCTTTCATTGCTTCAAAAAGAAGTAAGGCCTTTGGAGAATCTTTCCGAAGAGAATTTGGTGAACTGGATGCGTTTGTATTAGACAGCTTACGAGGTGTTAAGGTAAGTATTCAGTATGGAGCGGGAGAACAAAGATTACAGCAAATCTATGACTATGCAGATTCTTTATCAGAAAAGGAGAAAAACCTGAAAGGAGAAGGAGGCACCAGTGCTGCTTTAACAGGTGGAATTCTTCTGCTGTTTGATGTTCTGATGGTGTTTGTTGCTTCAAAGTTAGTACAGGATGGTTCTGTTGACAGCAGAAGTGCTGTAATATCTGTAATTACTTTGATGAGCAGTTTTGGTCCGGTAATTGCTTTGGCAAACCTTGGAACAGGACTGCAAAATACGATTGCGGCGGGTAACAGAGTACTGGATGTGCTGGATGAAGTGCCAGTTGTACAGGAAGTGAAAGATGGAAAAGACATTCAGTATACAGGTGCAGAAGTTGAGCATATCCAGTTTGCCTATGAGCAGGAAGAAATTCTTAATGATTTTTCAATGTCTGTTCCAAAACAGGGAGTTATCGGTATTACTGGAAAAAGTGGCAGTGGTAAATCCACCTTATTAAAACTTCTGATGAGGTTCTGGGATACAGATCAGGGAACTGTAAAGATATCTGGTGAAAATATACGTGATATCAACACTTCACCTTTACGTGCCAATCAAAGCTTTGTGACGCAGGATACAGTGTTATTCCATGAAAGTGTTCGTAAGAACCTGTTGATTGCCAATCCTGAAGCTACAGAAGAACAGATGATTGAGGCTTGTAAGAAAGCTGCTGTACATGAGTTTATAGAATCTTTGCCTAAAGGGTATGATACCAATATTGGAGAACTGGGAGAAACTTTATCTGGAGGAGAAAGACAAAGACTGGGAATTGCAAGAGCTTTCCTGCATGATGCACCGTTAGTACTGCTGGATGAACCTACAAGTAATCTGGACAGCTTAAATGAAGCAGTGATTTTAAAATCCTTAAAAGATTGTTGTAAGGATAAGGCAGTACTGTTAGTCAGTCACAGAAAATCCACTATGTGTATTTCGGATACAGTGTATTCTGTAGAAAACGGAAGGATGTGCTGATACGTATGGATACAGAAAAGAAGCGGGAAAAAGAAAAACAGACAGTCAGCAGGATGATAGAAATTTACTGCCATGGAAAGCATAAAACAGATCATGGAATGCTTTGTAAAGAATGCAGAGAACTGCAAGAATATGCCCTGGCACGTATTGCACATTGTCCGCATATGGCCACAAAGACTTTTTGTTCGAAGTGCACAACAAAATGTTATGCACCATTGATGAAGGAAAGAATCAGAGAAGTGATGAGGTATTCCGGACCAAGGATGTTGTTGTACAGTCCTTTGATGGTGATACGTCATGTGCTGGAAGATCTGAAATAAATAGAGTAGAGTGAAGTAAGTTAAATAATTTACTTCGACCCTCTCATTGCACCGTACGTACGGTTCCGTATACGGCGCTACATTTGTATTAATTCACAACTATCTTAGATAGTATTCCAGCGGATTGACTAAACCTGGTCTTTCCGCTTTTTGTATGCCCAGTACTTTTGGACTGATGATAAAATTGATTACGTTCATTCCACATTGACGGTATAATCCCAGTCTTGTATTTGCCACCTTGAATATATCTTCGTCTGTAAATTTGTATTTGAATCTCTTGTTGATTTTCTGCAGATTCATATAGATTCTCATTGGCTTTTTCCACTGTTTGACTATGACTACACGTATCTTGTGTCGTAGCCATTCTCCGAATTCTTTCATGAACGCCTTCATGCTTCCTATGCGGAAGTAGTTTATCCATCCACGAACAATCTGATTCACTTTTGTAAATATATAAGAAAGTGGTTTGGCCGCTGCTACTTTTCGTTGCAGTACTTCTCTGATTTTTGTGTACAGCTTTGTCTTTCTGTCATCACTTGGTCTACACTTCCATCCTTTCGAACCCTTCCAGAATGTGAATCCTAGAAAATTGCTATCGTTTGGTCTCACTACCTTTGTTTTGGTAGCACTGACCTTCAGAAATAGTTTTCTTTCCAACCATGATGTTACGGATTTCATCACTCGGTTGGCAGCTAATTCGCTTTTTACGATTATGTCACAATCGTCGGCATATCGTATAGCTCTCAATCCTCTTTCCTCCAGTTCCTTATCAAATTTATCAAGATAAATGTTTGACAAGATTGGTGAAAGTGGACCTCCTTGAGGCACGCCGACTTCCGTTGCTGATATCAGTCCGTTCTCCATTACTCCTGCTCTTAAGAAAGCACGAATTAAATGAAGTGTGGTTTTATCATTAACCTTTTCTCTAAGAATTGAAATCAATTTATCGTGATTTACTGTGTCGAAATACTTTTCAATATCCAAATCTATTACCCACTCGTAGCCTTCATTCAGATACTCTAAAACTTTATCTATTGCATCGTGTGCACTTCTATTCGGTCTGAAACCGTAACTGTTTTCACTGAATGATGAATCATAGATTTGACTGAGTACTTGTGCAACAGCCTGTTGAATAACTCTGTCTACTGCTGTTGGTATTCCTAGTGGTCTTTTCTTACCATTAGGTTTAGGAATATAGACTCTTCTTACCGGTTGAGGCTTATATTTCATTTCCATAATTGAAGTTTTAATTTCTTCTTTATGTACCTTGAAATATTCATCAAGTTTACTGACAGGCATCTTGTCTATACCTGATGCACCTTTGTTGGCTTTAACTCTTCTCAGAGCTTCATCTAGATTTTCTTCACTTAGAATCACTTTAATTAATTCCATTGTCGCTGTCCTTCCTTCTATTTGTAA
>CAKVIS010000056.1 GCA_934754415.1 uncultured Bulleidia sp. | reverse complement strand
AAACAGACTGAGCCATTTGTGATTTAAGACCAAACTTTTCTCTCAGAGTAGAATACAAAACCTTATTAAGTGAAAACGGCTTTAAATCATGAGTATGGAATACATAGTCTGAAACATAATTGCAGGCATCACGATAAACAGACATAGTTTTATCAAGCAAAACTTTATCTGTTTCAGTTGCGACTATTTGAATTTTAGCTGTAATAGTCATCTGTTCCATAGATGTACTCCTCTCATAAGTATTTCACTAAATATATTATATAATAATTAGTGAAATTATTGTTTCGAGGTGATTTATGGATACCAGATACAATCGTCATAACAGACGGAAATACAGTCTTAAAGTACATATAGTTCCTGTAACTAAATATCGTAAGCAACTACTAAAAGGTTCTATCATTGATGATGTTAAGCAAAAGTTTTTTGATATAGCCAATACTCATGGCTACGAAATAATTGCTATAGAAACTGGCAAAGACCACATACATTTCTTAATAAGTTATGATACGACGGATAGGGTTTGCGACATTGTTAAGATTGTAAAATAAGAAACAACATATTACCTATGGCAAAAATATAGCTCAATCTTATCAAAACAGTATGAGAAGAAAAAAACATTTTGGTCAGACAGATGCTTTGCTTGAAGTATTGGAGAAGTATCGTCAGCGACTATACAAAAGTATATTGAGAGTCAGGGATAATAGATAACTATTTTCAAGGCTCCTCCCACCGCCTAAAGGCAGTGGGTTTCCGCCTATAGCAAACGAAAGGATTTAATTTATGAATACAAATACAAAGCTCGTTGTTCTGGACCTTGACGGAACGTTATTAAATATACACGGGGAAGTCTCAGATGAGGGATATGCTGTCTTACATGCATTACAACAACAAGGAATTCAAATACTCATTTCCAGTGGAAGACCTTTTTACAGTGTACAGAGAATCTTTAAAAAGCCTGTCTACGACTATGTCAGCTGTATGAACGGACTAGAGATTTATGAAGCATCTGGAAAAGTAATATATTCTCACGATCCTTTACAGGCTAAAGAAATCAATACCTGCATGAATCTTCTGCAGAAATATCCCATGGTAATGTCTTTTTCTGACAAAGAAAAATTCTATCATACATGTGCAAACTGGTTTTATATTCCATCTATCTTATACTCAGGTATATATGCCCTGTACCATAAAGTAAGTGGAAAACCGCATTATCCACACCATCTGACCCCAGTTACAAAAATACATCTGCAAACATGCGAAAAACTATGTTTCTCTTCGTTCCATTTTGTTTTAAAGGACTTTGTCAGTCATCTAAAACAGGAAAACTACTCGTATTTCTTTGTGAACAGTAAATGGCTTGAAGTATGCCCTCATGGAGTTTCTAAAGGAAATGCTCTGCACATCTTAAAACAACTGTTAAATATTCAGGATACTGAGGTAGTGGCTATAGGAGACGGAGAAAATGATTTGTCTATGTTTGAAGAAGCAGGCACTTCTGTAGCTATGGGAAATGCCATGAAAAAAGTAAAAGAAAGAGCAGATGACTCTGCTCTTTCCAATTTACAGGATGGTGCCGTTGTCTGGCTTAAAGAACATTTACTTACTCTTTAACAAAAACTTTATAGCCGTTTTCATCGGCATCTACAACGATGGTCTTATTTTCAAGGTCATCGTTTTCAAGCATTGTCTTGGCAACCAATGTTTCTACTTCTCTTTGAATATGTCTGCGCATTGGTCTAGCACCAAACTGAGGATCTACACCAAGGGTAATAATTCTTTCCTTTGCCGCCGGAGTAACCTCAAGATGGATATCCTTTTCTTCAAGACGATTTGCAAGAAGATTCAGGAACTTATCGGCAATCTTCACCTGAACATCCTTTCCTAAAGCATTGAAGACGATAATTTCATCAATACGATTAATCAGTTCAGGTTTAAAGAACTTCTGTACCTCTTCTTCATAGTGTTCTTTACGTACATCAGTGTCCTGTTCAAAGGCATATTGTGAGCCAAGATTACTTGTCATGATAATGATAGTATTCTTGAAATCAACCGTAACACCCTTGGAATCCGTAATACGTCCGTCATCAAGAATCTGTAACAGAATGTTAAAGACATCAGGATGTGCTTTTTCAATTTCATCCAGCAATACGATGCAGTATGGATTACGACGCACTGCTTCTGTCAGCTGGCCACCTTCTTCATATCCAACATAGCCTGGAGGAGCACCAATCAGTCTGGAAACTGAAAACTTCTCCATATATTCAGACATATCAATACGTACAATCTTGCTTTCATCATCAAACAGCTGCTGTGCAAGTGCCTTGGCTACTTCAGTTTTACCTACACCGGTAGGTCCTAAGAACAGGAAGGAACCAAGAGGTCTGTTTTCATCCTGAATATTTGCCTTGGAACGTAAGATAGCATCAGACACAAGCTTTAAAGCTTCATCCTGCCCCATGACGCGTTTTTCAAGGAATGCAGGCAAGTGTAAAATCTTTTCCTTTTCGGTACTCTGCAATCTTGCCACATCAATATGAGTCCATCTGGACACAATCTTGGCAATCATGTTTTCATCAACTTCCTGCTGTAACAGGGTATACTTTTCAGCTTTTTCAGCTTCGGCAATTTCCTTTTCAAGATTTGGAATTGTCTGATACTGTAATCTTCCCGCAAGATCATAATTGTCATTATTCATGGCATCATTAAGATCCCTTTTTGCCTTATCCAGCTGTATACGATAATCCTGTAAAGAACTTATCTTTTCTTTTTCAGCCTTCCATTTAGCAGTCTTTGTGTGATCCTGCTCTTCAAGTTCAGCAAGTTCTTTACGAATTTCTTCAAGTCTTGCTTTGGATTTTTCTTCTGTTTCTTCTTTCAGAGAAGATTCTTCCGTTTTAAGTAGATTAATCTTTCTCTTTAATTCGTCCAGCTCCTTAGGCATGGAATCCATTTCCACACGAATAGAAGCACATGCTTCATCGATAAGGTCAATAGCTTTATCAGGAAGGAAACGGTCTGTAATATAACGATTGGAAAGCTGTGCAGCCGCAACAATTGCTTCATCTTTGATTTTCACATTATGATGTGTCTCAAATCTTTCCTTAAGACCTCGAAGAATCGCAATGGTATCATCCACTGTAGGCTCAGATACCTGAACCTTCTGGAAACGTCTTTCCAAAGCTCTGTCCTTTTCAATGTACTTTCTGTATTCATCGAAAGTTGTTGCACCGATACATTTCAGCTCACCTCTTGCCAGCATTGGTTTCAGTAAGTTAGCCGCATCCATGGAGCCTTCACTTCTTCCTGCTCCGACAAGATTATGAATTTCATCAATAAACAGGATGATATTACCATTGGAACGTTGTACTTCTTTGATAACACCTTTCAGACGTTCTTCAAATTCACCTTTATACTTGGCTCCGGCAATCAGAGCACCCATATCCAGTTCAATTAGTTTTTTATTCTGTAAACCTAACGGCACATCTTTGTCATGTATACGATGTGCCAGGCCTTCCACAATAGCAGTTTTACCAACACCTGGTTCACCAATCAGCACAGGGTTATTCTTGGTTTTACGTGATAAGATTTCAATCACTCTTCTGATTTCTTCATCTCTTCCGATAACAGGATCAATTTTTCCTTCTTTCACTTCCTGTACCAGATCTCTGCCATATTTCTTTAATGCGTTTAACTGACTTTCTGTATTCTTTTCATCCATAGTAACACCTCCTCTCACTGCATTTTCAGCTTGCAGCAGATCCCTCAAAGTCACATGGAAGGTGTCCATAATTTTATGAACAATCATGGCATTGGTTTCAAATATACTGACAAAGTACACAAGAGTACTCATGTAAGTATCTCCAACCTTCTTCATGTAAGATTCTGCATAATTTGAAGCTTCTACTACATATCTGTTTAATGTTGGGGCATTATTCCCATCTACTGTATGTAAATGTGTAATTTCCTCATCTACCAGCGATTCCAGTTGATTTTTATCAATATGTACATTCTCCAGAATGCCATCCAGACAATCTGTGGACAGCATGGCATGTAAAACATGTTCCAGCGTACACTCCACATGATGTGCATCTTTAGCAGCATTCACAGCTGTAATCAGACAATCCTGAAGATGTTCAGTCATTTTTTCCAGGTCCATTAGGCTGTACCTCCTAAACCTTTATTGCAGGTTATCTAAAACTCTTTTTAAACTTATCCCAGATAGTGTCGTTTTTACCGGAATTCTGAAGTTTCTGCAACTCTGTATACAATTCTTTTTCACGTTTAGAAAGATCTTTGTTCACAACAATCTTCACCTTACAGTACTGATCGCCAGGTCTTCCTGTACGCATATCCGTTACACCTTTTTCTTTCAGACGTAACTGCTGACCATCCTGCGTACCTGCAGGAATCTTCATGGTCACTTCACCATAAATAGTAGGTACATCTAGAGTTGTACCAAGTGTTGCGTCTACTGCACTAACTGGAATATCCAGATAGATGTTCTTGCCATCACGTACAAACTTATCGTGAGGCAGAACATTGATTTCAATAAACAAATCCCCATTAGGACCACCATTATAGCCACGTTCGCCTTTACCGGCAACACGTAATTGCTGACCAGAGGAAATACCTGCAGGGATCTTTACATCTACAGATACGCGTTTGCGGTTGTACCCTTTTCCGCTACATTCCGGACAAACTTTACGTATCTTTTTACCTGTACCCTGACAGTCAGGACATACAGACTGAGACTGCATGATACCAAGCATGGTTCTTTGCTGTGTCATGACATATCCTGTACCGTGACATCTTGAACATGTGTCTATATCTGCTTTGCTTGCAGCACCAGTGCCATCACACTTTGAACACTTTTCATCTACAGTAAGATTGATAGTTTCTGTTTTGCCAAAGCAGGCATCCATAAAGGAAATATTCATTCGTAAGAACTTATCCTCTCCCTTACGTGGTCCATTCTGATTTCTAGAACGGCTGGAGGAAGAGAAGCCACCCATACCTCCGCCAAAGAAACTGGAGAATATGTCATTCAGATCATCAAAGCCTCCGCTGGCAAATCCACCCATATCTCCAAATCCACCGGCACCCTGCTGTCCGTTAACACCTGCAAATCCAAATTGATCATATGCCTGTCTTTTCTGAGGATCACTCAGAACTTCATTTGCTTCGTTGATCTCTTTGAACTTTTCTGCAGCATCAGGTTCTTTATTCAGATCCGGATGATATTTTTTTGCCAATTTACGATAGGCTCTTTTTATTTCATCTTCTGTAGCACCTTTGGATACCCCAAGCACTTCATAGTAATCTCTTTTTTCAGCCATATCTATACACTCCTTCTATAACAATTAGGATGCGAAACTTATGCCCCGCATCCTTTTATGATTTTACTTATTTCTTTTCAGAAAAGTCTGCATCTACAACATCATCATTGGAACTTGTAGAGTTTGAAGAACCAGCATCTGTACCAGGGTTAGCCTGCTGCTGTTGCTGATACATTGCCTGACCCATTTCCTGAGCTGCCTTTTCCAAAGCATCCAGTTTAGCTTTCAAGCCTTCCATATCATTCTTATCAATAGCTTCCTGTAATTCATCTCTGAGCTTCTTGACTTCGTCTTTCTGCTGCTGAGATACATTTGCATTTTCGGAATTCAATGTTTCATCAATCTGGTTGATGAAAGCTTCTGCTCTGTTCTTAGTTTCGATGTCTTCTTTACGTTTGTCATCTTCAGCCTTATGAGCTTCAGCTTCTTTAACCATTCTGTCAATTTCCTCTTCGCTTAATCCAGAGGAGTTCTTGATAGTGATTGTGTTCTTCTTATTTGTAGCCTTATCTACTGCACTTACATTAACAATACCGTTAACGTCAATATCGAATGTAACTTCAATCTGTGGAACACCACGTCTTGCAGGAGCAATACCTTCAAGCTGGAAGTTACCTAATGTCTTGTTATCGTTTGCCATTGGACGTTCACCCTGTAATACGTGAATATCTACAGCAGGCTGGTTATCTGCAGCAGTAGAGAAAATCTGAGACTTACTTGTAGGAATAGTTGTATTACGAGGAATCAAGACTGTCATAACTCCGCCAAGTGTTTCAATACCTAAAGATAATGGTGTGACATCAAGCAATAAGACATCTTTAACATCACCACTGATAACACCACCCTGAATAGCAGCACCTAAAGCTACACATTCATCTGGGTTAACAGACTTGTTAGGTTCCTGACCAAGTTCTCTCTTAACAGCTTCCTGAACTGCAGGAATACGTGTGGAACCACCAACTAACAATACCTGATCAAGATCACTTGCGGATAAACCAGCATCCTTAAGAGCCTGTCTTACCGGCTGCATTGTTCTTTCTACAAGATCTTTAGTCATATCATCAAACTGAGCTCTGGATAAAGTGGCTTCCAGATGTAAAGGTCCTTCAGGTCCTGCAGAAATGAATGGCAGAGAGATGTTTGTCTGAACCATACCAGACAGATCCTTCTTAGCCTTTTCACTAGCTTCCTTCAATCTCTGAAGAGCCATCTTATCATTTCTCAGATCGATGTTATGTTCTTTCTTAAAGTTATCAGCAAGCCAGTTCATAATCTTGTTATCGAAGTCATCACCTCCAAGATGTGTATCACCGGCTGTAGATAATACTTCAAATGTACCATCAGCAATATCCAGGATAGAAACATCGAATGTACCACCACCTAAGTCATAGACAAGAATCTTTTCTTCTTTAGACTGATCTTTGTCCAGACCAAATGCCAGTGCACTTGCTGTAGGTTCATTGATAATACGCTTTACTTCAAGACCTGCAATCTTACCTGCATCCTTTGTAGCCTGACGCTGAGCATCATTGAAGTATGCAGGAACTGTGATAACAGCCTCTGTTACCTTTTCACCAAGATACGCTTCAGCATAGTCTTTTAAGTAAGACAGAATCATACCAGAAACTTCCTGTGGTGTATATTTCTTACCTTCCAGTTCAACAGTTTCATTAGTACCCATTAAACGCTTAATGGAATATACAGTATTTTTATTTGTGATTAACTGACGCTTTGCAGCATCACCAACAATTCTTTCACCATTTTTGAAAGCAACTACAGAAGGAGTTGTTCTGTTACCTTCAGGGTTTGTAATTACTTTAGCGTCTTTACCTTCCATAACAGCGACGCAACTGTTTGTTGTACCTAAGTCAATACCAATAATCTTGCTCATATTCGTTCCTCCTTATTCGCTGACCTTCACCATGGCAGCACGTAATATACGATCTTTTAATTTATATCCTTTCTGTAACACTTCAATAACCATGCCAGGTACTTTACCTTCCACATGTTCACTCATCAGTGCCTGGTGCCAGTTACCATCAAATGGCTGATCCAATGCCTCAATCTCTGTAACACCTTCTGTTGCAAGAGCAGCTTTCAGTTTGTTGTAGATCATTTCGACACCCTTGCGATATACTTCATCTTTTGTTTCATGAGCCATTGCTCTTTCACAATCGTCAAGAACTGGCAGAATAGCCAATGCAAAGTTCTGAATCTTGTATTTACTTAACTGCTCAAATTCCTTGTTCAGACGTTTTCGCGTATTTTCAGTATCTGCATATGCTTTAGCATACTCATTTTTTAATAACGCAACCTGCCCAAGTAATTCTTCATTTTGCTTTTTCAGTTCTTCAAGCTCATTTTTCTTTTTATCACATTTACACTTTTCTTTTTTTTCAGAACACTTCTTCTCTTCATGAGTATGCTTACAGCATTTTTCATGTTTTTCTTCTGTCTGTTCTGTTACTTCCTTTTCCTTATCCGCCATCGTGATCGTCACCTCCATCTGTATACATCTTTTCAATCATCTTAGCCACATATTGCAACATAGTGATAATTTTGTCGTAATTCATTCGACTAGGACCTACAACCATCAGCTGTCCTGTTTCTCCATCTTTTACTTTGAAATTGCTTCTTACAACAGCAACATCATTGATCCATGTCAGCTCCGCGCCTTTCTGAGTAGTAACTGCCACAGCATTTTCTCTGTCAGAGAGTTGTCGCCAGCTGCTGCTTGGAGCTCCCTCCAGCATACCCATAAGCTTCTTCAGTTTGTTTATGTCTGAAAATTCAGGCTGGTAGAGGATACGGTCCTTACCAGAGAAATAGACATTTTCATTGGCAAATCTGACAAAGGCTTTTACAAACGCAGTAAACAGCACATCATATTTCTGCACTGCCTGGCTAAGTTGTGGTCTTAACTCTTCCATCTTTTCAGGCAACTCCTCAACAGAGACTCCCTGAAGATTCTGGTTCAGGATATCCGTACAGCTTTCCATATCATTGAATGGAACATCATCTTCGAAATGGAAATTTCTTGTCTCAGTATGTCCTGTATTTGTAATAAAGACACAGACACAATTTCTTGAATCAATCTGAAAAAGTTTTATGTGCTGTAATCTTTGTACGGAAGAATCCGGACCGATTGCACCAGCTGTCATATTTGTCATCTCAGACAATATCTGACAGGAGTGATGTACTGCATCTTCCATATTCATATTGGAAATATCGAATGCAGATTGAATGGCGACTTCCATTTTTTTATCTATCTGAGCTTCATTTAATAAGTTCTCACAATAGAATTTATAACCGAGAGTACTTGGAATTCTACCGGATGAGGTATGTGTTTTTTCAAGATAGCCCATTTCTTCAAGTGCCTGCATATCATTACGAATCGTAGCACTGGAATAATTGAAATGGTATGTCTGCTGTAAGGCTTTGGATCCTACAGGCTCAGCTGTCTTGATATACTCATCTACTATTGCTTTGAATATTTCTATTCTTCTTGGCGTTAGCATTACACACACCTCCTTTAGCACTCTATTTCATCGCCTGCTAGTATATTACAACTAACGATTAGCACTGTCAATAGTTGAGTGCTAATTTTTGTGAAGATTTTGTAATCTGAAGTGAAAAGTTAAATTCCACTTCTACATATGCAAAGTAGAATTTACTCATTTCCTTTTTTCCAGTTGCTTTTACTCTTTCATAACGTCTTAATTTTACGTTTACCTTTTAGACTTCAGTTTGCATAGCAACCTTACCCACCATTTAGCCTTATATCAAGTTTCTGTTCGTACGCTCGAATGTCTCGCTACCCCACTTCCTCCACGCATATCCTCACGGATACCAGCTTGTGGTTCACTGCACATGGTGGTAAATACCTGTGGTACAGTTTTCACTGTACTGGATGTGCATCATGCCCGACATACAAGAAAAAGACGCAAGCCACATTTCTATGACTTTCGCCTTTCTCTGCACTGATTCACTTTACAATGTCTATTAGCTCCAATCTTCTACGCACTGCGTATCCTTTTAGAACTTGCATTTAAACATAAATCAATTCCTTGAGGATAATCTCTTCAGTAATCATTCTGTGCTGATTAGCAGCTCTTACTCGTGCCATTTAATCTGCTTCTTTGTCTGGCAATGTTTCTTTTTCTTCCAGCCACTTCAGAATTAGCTCTTCTCTTTCTCTTGCTGCCTTATCTACTTACTGAAAGTGTTCTCCAATTATAATCCTGTAAAAGCATCACGTGATAAGTTGAATTTCGATGATTCTTCATATATTCTCTGCGAAAAAAACCATACTTGCCAAACTGATCCATCATGCCCATAGTAGAAATCCTGTTTTTATTTTTCTTTCATATAAATCATACAATTTCCCACATTCCATGCATATCCATCCCGCTTCGCCTGTATATAGCGGATATTTTCGTTCCTTACAATACTCTGTTTCATAATTTTCTATTAGTTCCACAAGGTTATGGATATCCTCTATCTGCACGGCAGCCATTCCTGTTATTGTCCACAAAAAGCCAGTTCTTTTTTTATTCAGTTTCTGCCACTGAAAACTTTCCGTAAACTGATCATATAATACCTTTTGCTTTTTCTTCTCTTTTACCGGAAATTCATAAATCAGCGGATAAATCTGAGCAACACCATCCGGATAAAATTCTGCCTGATGATACAGATCGCTGTTTCCAATAATTCTCCATCTTTGATTCGCATCATCCCAGAATATCTTTTCTATCTGTTCCTGTATCTTTTTAC
>CAKVIS010000055.1 GCA_934754415.1 uncultured Bulleidia sp. | reverse complement strand
AGAAGAGCAGAGGTGGAAACGATGCTGGAAACAGAGTTCAATCTTAAAGAGTATGGTGAAACATTAAAGAAAGAAGGCAAACAGGAACAGGCAATAGAGACCTGTAAGAAAATGCTGGCAAATCCTGTATATACCTTACAGATGATTAAGGAGTTAACAGGATTTACAGAAGAAGAAATTCAGAAGATTCAGAAAGACATTCAGTCAAAATAAATGATAATGCAATGAATTAAGAACCCTGTAGAGCAATGAATAGGTTTTACAGGTTTTCTTATTCTTAATTGAAAGTAAGCTTGTTTTCTCTGTTTACGCTTTATATTTCAAATGGTTGTCAGATTGACAGCAGGTATATAAATATTTTCTATTTTTCAGAAATCTGTTCTGGAAATAGTTTCAAAATAAAAATAATACAAAAGTCCAAAATAAGCTTGAAACCAGGTCCAGAATAGGGTATAGTGAATGTACCAAGATACAAGGAGGACTGAAAGAATGAATGGTATCTTAGACAAAATGCAAAATGTCCTTGTGCCTTTTTCTCAGAAAGTAAATGAGAACAAAGTGTTACAGGGAATAAGTAAGGGGTTTGCAAGCATGTTACCAATCGTTATGGTTGGCGCTATTTTCACTTTACTTGCTTCTTTAAACATTAGTGTTTATCAGAACTTTATTACAAGCACAGGATTAAAGGCTATATTCGCTATCCCTGCTTCCTTTACATCTGATATGATTTCCATGTATGCAGTATTCTTAATTGCTCAGGCTGAAGCTGAAGTTATCGGTTTAAAAGAAGATTCCAGTGCTTCCGGCATTATCGCATTAATGGTATTCCTGATTCTTCTTCCACTTGGTGTAACCGGTGTAGATAAAGACACAAATGTTACAGTACAGATTGGTAATGCTATTTCTTTAGGTTACTTAGGTTCCAAGGGTTTATTCACAGCTATGTTAGTTGGTATTGTCATCCCTAGAATCCATAACTTATTTGTAAAATATAACATCGTTATCAAGATGCCTGATTCTGTTCCGCCAATGATCACAAAATCTTTCAACGCAATGATCCCTGCATTAGGTATTGCTTTACTGGCTGCTCTTGTAAAGACAGGTGTTGCCGCAACATCTTATGGAACAATGACAGACATGATCTATGGTTTATTAAAGGCTCCATTATCCGTATTAACTGCTTCTCCAATTACTTATGCGGTATTACTGTTAGTATGTAACTTAATGTGGTTCTTCGGTATCCACGGTGGAATGGTTGCAGGAAGCTTCAGAGATGCTATGTATACAGAAGCTACATTAGAAAACCTTGCTGCATATACAGCAGGTACAAAACTTCCTAACGTATTAACAACAGGTGCATGGTTAACAATCGGTAATATCGGTGGCTCTGCGTGTGCTATCGGTCTGTGTCTGTGTATCGCATTATTTGCTAAATCTGCAAGATTCAAGGCTTTGAATAAGATTTCTCTTCCAGCTGGTTTATGTGGTATCTCCGAACCAATGGTATTCGGTTTCCCAATGGTATTAAACCCAATCTTATTGATTCCTATGTTAGTAGCTCCAACAGTTACATTATTACTTGGTTATGCAGCAATGGCTACAGGCTTAGTTCCATATATGATCGGTACATCTATCCCAACAGGTACTCCAATCCTGTTCTCAGGTTTCATTGCTTATGGTAGCTGGAAGGGTGTTGCACTGCAGATCGTATTAATTCTTATCAGTACAGCTATCTATTATCCATTCTTCAAGATTTGCGATAACCAGGAACTGAAAGTAGAAAAAGAATCTCAGAACTAATTACAATAGAAGATTTGTTTTACGGCTGAAAGATTCACTATACTGAACTTTATTGGGTATGAAAAGTACAAAGGTGCCTGGCACTGTCTGGGAAATCCTGTTTCCGTCATAATTGGTACGGGAGAGTGTGAGTGTCCTTACAGAAAGTTTATCGACAGAGTGAATCTTCAGTTCATGTTCCAGAGGGAGACGGTTATTACATAGAGCTTGTTTCTTTCGAAAGAAAATATTCTTTCAGGAGAGTATAATGAAACTTTATGGTGTGATGTGTATGCACAAGATGCCATGAGGTTTTGCAAGACGACAATATTGTACAGGTGACGTCAGACCGTACACCTGATTGAAAAGATAAGAGGTGAGGAATTTATGCCAATTTTTTGGACAGACTTTCATAGTAATATTCATCATGATCAGATGAAAGATTTGGAAAAATGGATTGAACAGATTCGTCAGACATTAGACTTCTGGCCAATCGCTTACTATCCGTTTGGAATGAGAAAAGACAGTACGGGCCTGGGAGTTGAAGATACGATTCCTATGGAAAGTATTAAGGTTGACTGGGAAGTACTTCGTAAAGCAGTAGACAAAGTCAATGAAGAAGGATTCCCTATGTTTATGGGGTATGAATGGCAGGGGAACGGACTTGATGGTGACCATAATGTTTTCTTCAAAACAAACAAGGAAGATCCATGCTTTGTCTTAGACTATCACAAACTTATTGAAAATTATGCAGATACAGAAGCTATCGGTATTCCTCATCATACAGCCTATCAGTTGAAGAACAGAGGAAAAGACTGGGACAGACAGAATGATACATTCTCTCCGTTTGCCGAAGTGTATTCTTCTCACGGATCCAGTGAATGTGATGACAACTGGATCAATATGGACAGACATGTACATATGGGCCCTAGAACTGATGCGACAAGTGTTTCTACAGGCCTTAAGAAGGGGAATCGTTTTGGTTTGATTGCTTCTGGTGACAACCATAGTTGTCCTGGCGTTTATGGATTTGGATATGCTGCGGTTATAGCAAAAGATAATTCCAAAGAAGAAATCTGGAAGGCTTTAAGATCAAGACACGTTTATGGTGTGTCCAAGGACAGAATGGATGTGGACTTTAAGATTGACGATGCCATCATGGGTGATGTGGTTTCCGCTGGAAAACGCACAATGCATCTTCATGTTGAGGGGATGGATACTATCGACAGAATTGAAATCTTGAAGAATGAAAAGAGAATTCATCTGATTTCCGGACCTGAAGAAGAGATTGCTTCTGAAAACGGAACAGTGCGTTACAAGTTCTTTATTGAAGCTGGCTGGGGACCAGACTTAAGAGTCTTCCCTGATATTACAGAAAAAGTATGGAAGGGAATGATCAAGACTCCTGGAAAGATTCTTTCTGTAACACCTTGTTTCAGTACCTTCGGTCAGTCTGTAGATAAGCAGACAGATAATGAACTGAATTTTACATTCACAACACATTCCACTACTGCTACAGGTAAATGGATGGGGCCGAGTGCTGTTACAACAGAAGGTCTGCAGATTGAAATCGAAGATACTCTGGATTCTTATCTGGATATTGAGATGGAAGGCAAGAAAGTACATCTGTCTGTACGGGAATTACTGCAGGGAACACATGTATATGCAATGGAAGAAGAAGTTAAGCAGCTTCTGAAAGAAAGATATGGATTCACAGAATATTACAGAAGTGATCCATTCTGGCACAATGCATATAAGTTCAGAGTACATAAGGCTTCCTTATCTTCCTGGTATACACAGGATGTAGATATGGAAATGGATTTACAGCCAGGAGATGAAATCCGTTGCAAAATCATGGAAAAGAACGGTTCCTGTGCATGGACCAGCCCAATCTTTGTTGATTAAATGTATATAGAGTACAGCATAAAAATGTTGTGCTCTTTTTTTGATGGATATGCATTGCGACTGGAAAAAAAGAATTGGTATACATCTAAGGAGTGATGGAAATTATACAATATACAAAACTTGGAAATACAGATATTGAAGGTGGACATCTTGCTCATGCTGTATGCAAAAAGAAAAACCACTTTAATGATGCCGTTAGGACAGCGAATCTGCAATTAACACAGGACGAAGTGAAATATCTTAAAGATTCTGACAAAGCACATGAACTTACAGGAGTGCTCAGACACGACTAAGGCACTGGGACTTTTTCTTTTGTCTGCATAAAATAAAAAACGACATTTCTGCCGTTTTCTTTAGTGTTCCTAGGTAACGTCATCCAAACATAACTCATAACAATTTATCTGTTTTCAGTATACAACACCAAAACAAACAACACAATATACTATATTTTTAAATTATACTGATGAATTTGGAGAAAGACTGCCAGACTTTTTAGAAGCCTTTTATCAACATTTGAAAACTTTTGACTGGCTGTCAGATATTAAGATTAATGATAATGTCTTCAGCTTCGTTATTTCCAAATAACCCTGTCATATAGATTGGTAAGTAAATATTCTTATCATCAACTTCTACATTAGATGGAGACAGGATATATGCTTTCTTAATTGAGTATTCTCTGGTGCTTAACAGTTTATCTAATGCTTTATGGAGTTTATAATCTTTCCCTGATTTAATTTCCAATGGGATGATTTGATTATCATATTCCACCAAAAAGTCTATTTCTCCAATATTCTTGTTTTTAAAATAATATGGTGTGATATTGTTGCTTAGTAATTCTTGAGCAATATAGTTTTCAAATAGAGCACCATTATTAATTTCATTATCAGGATTCATATTAAGAAGTTCTTTACTTACGTAATCAGGATAACAAGATGTTAACAGCCCAACATCGGACATGAATAATTTGAATTGATTTGTTGACTTTGAAAGAATCAACGGAGCTTTTGGTGCATTCGCAATATATATTGGAATAGCTACTGCAGCATCCTTAAGCCATAAGAAACTATTCTCATATCTCTCAAACTTTAACTCTTTATCTAATTGTGTGAACACAAACCTTCTGTTTTGCTGATTAAGCTGAGCTGGAATAGAATCAAAGATGGAAATTATCTTCAGTTTCTTATCATCATTTTCATATTTGATAAAATCTGCTTTATATTGTCTGATGATATTTTGTTGTTCATTACGGACTTCTCGTAAATTTCTTGTTCTGACAAAGGTATCTACAACTGAAGGCATTCCACCACAGATCAGATAATAGTAAAAAGCATTCATCATTCGCTTGTGCACTATTTCATCCACTGGCTGTAATTTATCAAAACAGTCTTTTAGATATTTGATAGTTGTATCATTAATTCCAATCGCATCAGCAAATTCAAATAGATTCATCGGAAACATCTGAAACATATCCACATAACCTACAGGAATACTTTTGATGCCCTTCAATTCAACCCCTAAGTTAGAACCACTAAGAATATATCTGTACTTTCCTTCATCAACCAGGAATTTTATTTTTGTAATTATTTCAGGATATAGCTGTACCTCATCAAAGAAGATAATGGATTCCCCTTCCATTAATGGCACATCTGAATAGAGTGCTAATTTCATTGCCATATCTTCAGCATTACTTAATTCTTCAAGCGCATTTAAAATATCTTCTCTTTCCTGAAAGTTTACTTCAAAATAAGAAATCTTATTTTTCATTAACATTTCTCTTATTAAATATGTCTTTCCTACTTGTCTTGCACCATAGATAAGCAGAGCTTTTTTGCTATTATTGATCCAGTTTTGAATCTTATCTTCGTATTGTCTTTTCATCTGAATTGCTCCTTTTCATTATCATACATCACTTTGCCCCGTTTTTCATGATATTTAAGTATCGTTTTGCCCCGTTTTTCTTAAAAATCAGGTACTGTTTTGCCCCGTTTTTCCAGAATGTGGTTTTTTCAGTTGCAGATATGACTATCAAAACGTTTTAGTTCCATTCATCTGCTTAACAATTCAAAAAGAACAAAGATCCAAATTTTAAAGGAGGATAGAATCTTCCTCCTGATAGTTCATAAGTATTCTAAAAGTTATCGATTACTATACTGATGACATTTCTTTCTTCTGTGTTTTAGCTTCCTGAATTTTTTATTTGCTAAAATATCATCCATTGGTAGGATACCATTTTTCGTATATATCCTAGTCTTTCCCTGAAGTAAGAAACTTGAACGCTGAATATACCAGTAACACTATAGACAAAAGATATAGTAGTACATTATCTGTATCCACTAGACGTTTAAAAAATAAATCATATCCAGCAATGCCTGGAGTAATACATACATGAATTAATGCAATAGGAATAAGACATAGAATAATGCAAACAAACCATCTGAACTGTGAGTCTTTCATATATATTTAACTCTATCCTTTTATAAATAAGTATCTCGAATAATCTGAATAACCGAAACGTAAAGTAAAAAACAAAGTTCATGTTGCTGATTACTTCATGAGACAAAATAACAAAAATAAGTATTATTTTGAAATGTCTCCATTTTTATATCTGTGGAAATTATATACATCCATACCACTCACCTGATTTCATTTTAATTTAAAGCATTATTTTCATCAATACTCTGAAAGGAATTATTGTCTGCTAAATCGTAAAGTTTTGTTTCATTGTTAAACCATGCAGGTGTAGAGAAATCAAATGCACTTTCACTAATTTCAGCCTACTGTATGTATTATTGACAGGTTTTTACTTTTGTGATAGTTTTCAATTAGATAACAGGGACTTATATAACTGCTTAAAACAGCAATAAATCACACGATTACTTCAAAAGATACTGTTGAATTTGTATAAATTATCATGGGAGAATTTTATGAAAAAAACAATCTATATACTGCTATCCTCATTACTACTATCAGGATGCGGTGCAACAAAGGTATCTACCACAAAACAAATCAACCAATCTTCAAAAAATAATGAAAGCAATTCTCTAAGCATTCCTTCATCCGAACTTGCATTAACTGATTTCAGCAATATGCATGCTGCATTCACAGATGATGGAGCTATTGTACCTTCAGGTGAAGGAGATGGCCTATTGGCGCTGGGAACCGCAGTGCAATACTGTGACCCTTCTATCTCCAGTCAGTTTACCTATTACTGTTTTGAAACAGGATGTAAACATACGGATTACACCTGCCATTGCTATATTGGCAATGCTTTGCAGTTTATTACATGGCATGGACAATGGTATTACATACGAAAAAATGCATACGATGCTTTTGAATTAATTCAGCACAATCCGGAATCTAACGATAGAAAAATACTATTAAGCTATGAAAGATCTAATGACGGCAGTGTCTATGAATTTATTAACTCTATGTTTTTGTCAAATGGTGTTCTATATATAAGCGTTACTCATTTTGAAACAGATTCAGATACGCTCCAGACCGAAAGCAGCGGATATATCGATACAATTGATTTAGAGACCTGTGAACATACTCAACTATTTGATTTAAATGAAGATGACAACTTTTTCGGTGGTAATGGTAAAAATGCTGTTATTGTGCACTCTCAAACCAAGGAATCAGTAAATGGTGAAATAATACCATACCATGAATTAAATGTATTAAATCTGGAATCTGGAGAACTGATAAAAATAACAGACTCTGATAGTGGATTCAATGTGTTCAGTGATATGTATCAGTTAATAAACAAAGATACTCTTGTTTATATAGAATCTGATACCATTCATATTTTAGATCTTTCCTCTTTAGACAACTCTATAATCTATAAATCCGATAAAACCATTCTTAGTGCTTGGTTCTTTGGGGATAAGGTACGATTCCTTGAAAAAGCTGTTGACGGCTCTTCACTAGAAGAAAACATGATAGATTCAGATGGCAACAATAAGATCAACTTCCCATCTATGATTGATTCAGACAAACAGGTAACAAAATTCGCTCCCGTTTACCTGACAGAACACGGAGAAATCGGCAGATATTCTGACAGTACTTCAGATGCTTTGATAACTGGCTGGATCAGTGAAAGCAACTATCTTAATGGCAATTTCAAACAAATTGTCAATGTAAGAAAATAAACAGAAAGAGTGATTATATGGAACTCACAATCCAAAACATTACACACAGGTACGGAAATCTTTGTGCTTTAAATAATGTCAGTATTGTCCTTACACCAGGAATTTATGGCTTTTTAGGGCCAAATGGATCAGGAAAAAGTACCTTAATGAACATAATTACTGGAAACCTTCATCAAACTTCCGGTGAGATACTGTGGGATGGGATAAACGTGAGAGAGAATAGTCACTCTTTTTATCATGCATTAGGATATATGCCTCAGATACAAACTTTTTATCCTAATTTTACTGCACAGGAATTTATGTATTATATTGCTTCATTAAAAGATATGCATATGAAAGAAGCAGATACAGAAATTCATCAGCTTTTGTCAAAGCTGGAATTATATACAGTGCGAGATCACAAAATCAAAACTTTTTCTGGTGGTATGCGCCAAAGACTATTATTAGGACAGGCTTTACTAAATCATCCAAAACTTCTTATTTTAGATGAACCAACTGCCGGAATGGATCCAAAACAAAGAATTGCCATTGCAAGAATAATCGGCGAACTATCCAAGGATAGTATTGTATTAATATCAACACATATCGTTTCTGATATTGAATACATTGCCAAAGAAGTCATTCTTTTAAAGAAAGGCCAAATATTAACTCACGATTCAGTTGCTTCACTATGCTCTGAACTACAAGGAATGGTTTTTGATGTACATATGAATGACGAGCAACTGACTCTTTTTGAAAATGATCGTAACAAAATAATCACCGGGTATATTCGTGACATGAACGGAATGCGGGCAAGAATCATCAGAGACACTCCCCCTGCATATACCTGTGAAAAAGCTATACCAACATTAGAAGAAGTCTATATGCATTACTTCGAAGAGGCTCAACATGTTTTTTGAATTACGTAAATTACTGAAAAACAGATGGTTATTAATGATTTCATTATTGCTGATAATTGCTTCATCGTTCACGTTTGTTCAATCCATGTATATCTCTCCTGAAGGAAATGATTACAGAATTATCCGCAATTTCTATGATCATCCTGAATCATTCCTGGAAACACATGAATCTGTACCAACACTGTCTTCAAATGTAGAAACAGAAACACTAAACAGAATGAATGATCAAAAGAATCATTCCCAGAATATAAAGCAACTGATTCGTGAAAATGCATTAAAAATGCAATTAGGTATTACAAAAAGCAATTATGAAACTGTTTCGATACAAAAATCATTAACTGCTTTTTGCAAGGTGCAAAATCTGACAGTTCCTGTCAGGTTTTATGGAGGTACAGAAAAATTTCTTTCCTCATGGTATTCTTCTGTTGCTATCCTGATATCCCTTTTGTGTTGTTTTATACTCTTTCTTCAGGAAAAGAAAGAACCTGTTCAATTTCTTATAAATGCAACTCAAAATGGAAGACAAAAACTTTACCGCAATAAATGCTTAGCCACATCATTTTTTGTTATCGGAATTTTTTTACTTATGCAACTGATAGAATTTGGCACTGCTTCCATTATGCTTGGAACTGGGCATTTCAGCGATCCGGTTCAAGGACTTTACGACATGTGGCTTTTTCCGTTCCATGCCAACATCTTAGAGTGGATAATACTATCCATCACATTAAAATGTATCTTGCTCAGTTCGTTTACATTCTGTTTTATTCTTCTGAGTTCTTTGTCAAAAAAAGAATGGCAGTTTTTCTTCCTGATAGGTTTATTTCTTCTGGTATCTGTTTCCACATATAACAGTTCCAGTTTAATGATCAGGTCCCTAAATCCATTTCGCCAGATTCGTATACAGGAATGGATGAGTTCAGTGATTTATCTTAACATATGCTCAATACCAGTAAATCGATTCTGGATTATCCTCGGCACAGCTTTATGTATACAATGTATTGTCTTTTATCGTGGTTTTTCTTTCAGCAAAAACACAGTACTCAAAACACAATCTATAAATACCAGACATTCACGTAATCGCATGAAAGATATATTAGCCTGGAATGAAATTAAAAAATACTGGATCGTACAGGGTGGTATTCTTACACTACTAATCATGTTATGTCTCCAGGTACCAATCATGAAGAATTTCAGACTTCAGCTATCCCAACCAGAAATGTTTTACAGGAAATATGCTCAGATTCTGACAGGAGAAAAAAATCCAGACAAAGAAGAATATCTGAATCAGGAACAAGTTTATTTATCACAAGATACTACTGGAGAGCTTTACCAAAGAAAACTCGGATTTGAAATGGCAGTACAGCAATATAACGTATTACAAGAAAATGATATCTTTGCAAATCGATTATCCTACATGTGGCTCAAAAGCCATACAGGTATAAAAACTATATTGTTCTTTATATTTATGATGCTATCAGGAATCTGCTATCCAGTATCCACGACTTATGGTGTTGAACAGGAATCTGGAATGATTATTCTTTACAACAGTACTGATAAAAAGAGTACTGTTTATACAATGTCATTAAGTTAAGCACTGCTGATAATTGGCAATTTCTATAAAGAACTCTAAAACCAGGAATAGAACAGTCTT
>CAKVIS010000054.1 GCA_934754415.1 uncultured Bulleidia sp. | reverse complement strand
GTGATGAAGCACCTCTGTTAATTTTTTAATCTCTGAAACTGTCAGCCTATTGTACTTGACAAGGAGATCACTTTAAAAAAAGATAGCTGAGCTATCTTTTTTTATGCCTGATGTTCTCTTTGATAGATTGAAAGGTAGCTTCTTCACCTCTATCTTCAATACTTTTCAGCATGGATTCCAATAAAGCTGCTGTTTTAGGGTGCATATATACCTTGTCATTTCTGGTGTTCCAATAGTTGATAGCAGAGGAACTGGTGTACTTTTCCTTCTGATATACTTTGCATGCAGCTACTCTGTCACACAACATTTCCACAACATACCTGTATGGCACTTCCAGAGGTTGCCATACACCATTAATCATGTCATACCAGTATTCCCAGTGATGTTTGTTTCTGCCTTTATGATGAAGCCATCCAAGAGAATAGCCTTTCTCTTCTTTTTCTTTCATATAAGGAGAACGATAACCCTGAAAATACTTCACACTGACAAGAAATTCTGCAGGGGAATATTTGGAAAGATCATGTGTCAGACCCTGATAGTATAAACCGCATTTGAAACAGTTTTTGCGTACTGCTCTTCTATGTGTATTCACAGTATGCAGATGTAAAAAGAATCG
Organism: uncultured Bulleidia sp.; assembly: GCA_934754415.1. Lineage (GTDB taxonomy): Bacteria > Bacillota_I > Bacilli_A > Erysipelotrichales > Erysipelotrichaceae > Bulleidia. Next base: position 10,444 of record CAKVIS010000054.1, on the reverse strand, counting down.
TTGGAAATAGTTCATGAAATGATTCTAAATCCATTTTGTGTGTTACGCAAGAACATGGTAGAATAGAAAAGGAGAATTTAAGAAAATGAACAGACACGAACTAAGAGAAAAAGCAATGGTAACAGTTTATGATTATCTGTTAGCCGAAAGAGATATACAGGAATTAATTGAAACAGTTTTTAAATGTAAAGAAGATGAAGTAGACCCATACTTTGTCGATGTCATTTATGATGCCATAGAAAATAAGGAAAAATACGCTCAGTATATCAATGAAGTATTAAAGAACTGGAAATTTGACAGACTTGGATACATTGAACAGGCTATTCTTCTGAATGGATGTGCCGAATTCAGTCTTAAAGAAATCAGTGCAGCTATTATCATTGACGAATCCGTAGAACTCGCAAAGAAATACTGCGATGAAGATGCGTACAAACTGGTTAACAGAGTATTGGATATTATATGAGTCAAAGGCGCATCATTCCTGTAACAACATTGGTGCAGTATGTAAAACAACAGCTGGATAAAGATATTGTTTTACATGGCGTACTGGTAGAAGGAGAGGTTTCAAATTTAAGAATACCTTCCAGCGGGCACATGTATTTTTCACTGAAAGATGAAAAATCTTCTATTGCCTGTGTCATGTTTGCAGGACATGCACGTTATTTGAATTTTAAACCTGTAAACGGAGATAAGATCATCGTCAGAGGAGACGTTACTTTATACGCTCCTGAAGGCAGAACTCAGATACTCATCACTGCCATGAAACAAAGCGGCATTGGTGATCTGTATGTTCGTTTTGAAGAATTAAAAAGAAAACTGGAAAAAGAAGGGCTTTTTGACCCTAGAAATAAAAAACTGTTACCGTTATATCCTATGAACATAGGAATTATTACAGGTAAGGAAACTGCTGCGGCACATGATGTACGGATTACCTTACAGAGCAGGTGGCCGATTGCCATGGTAAAAGAATATATAGTACCATGTCAGGGAGCTTCAGCCGCAAAATATATCATTGAAGCCTTGAACAAAGCGGATACTACTGATCATGATGTGATTCTATTAGTAAGAGGCGGAGGTTCTCTGGAAGACCTCTGGTGTTTTAATGATGAAAATCTGGCCAGATGTATCTTTTCTTTGCATACACCAATTGTTACTGGGGTAGGCCATGAAACTGATACCACACTTGTTGACTATGTGGCGGATAAACGAGCTATTACACCAACAGCTGCTGTTCTTGACAGTACTCCGGATATACAGGAAGTGCATGTACTTTTAAAAAAATACGAACGTATGTTAACAACAGATATACAAAACAGAATACGTATTGAAAAAACACAATTACTGAATTATTCACGTAGCATTTCTTATGATGCTTTTATCCAGATGCTTGCCAGCAGACAGATGCATCTGGATTATCTGGAAGAACGTTTAAAAAAGTCAGTCTATACCTTTCAGGAAAAAAGAGCTTCACTGGATACTCTGACCTACAGGTTACAGCATGCCATCATTCATAATTGTACAGAAACAAGAAAACAGCTGGATATTTGCAGCCAAAGATGTACCAGCTCTATCGTAACAAAATTACAGAATGAGTATTTGAGGTTACAAACACTGCAAAATACGTTAAAATCTACAGTACAAACAGATGTGCAGCAAAACAGAAACAAATTTCAATCTCTGGTATCATTACTTGACGCCTATTCACCGTTAAAGATTCTCTCCAGAGGATACAGCCTGGTACAGGATGACTCGGGCAGTCTTATAACAGATACAGAACAGATACATGAAAAGGATATAGTGCATATCACCGTATCCAAAGGTCAATTTACCGCTTCGGTTCATTCAATAGAAAGGAAGTAAGGATGTATGGGAAAAAGTTTTGAAGAAAGTATGGCTCGTCTTGAGGATATTGTAAATACACTCGAGAAGAATGAAAAACCACTGGATGAAACAATCAAACTGTTCGAAGAAGGACTGCAGCTTGTTAAATCCTGTGATACGACACTCAAAGGATATGAGACAAAGGTGAATTCCATTTTAGGAAAGAAAGAGGATGAAGATAATGAATCAGTGGATTTCTGAGGTACTGGAATCTGTACTTAATACAATTGAAGATTCAGATGTCAAAAAAGCTATGGAGTATTCCCTAATGGCTGGTGGCAAAAGGATCAGACCATGTTTATTACATGCAGTAACTCTGGGATATGGCCTTGATGAACATATTGCGGATTATTTTGCAGCATCACTGGAAATGATTCATACGTATTCCTTGATTCATGATGACCTTCCTGCAATGGATAATGATGATTTAAGAAGAGGAAGACCGACCTGTCATAAACAATTTGATGAAGCGACTGCTATTCTTGCAGGGGATGGACTATTAACCCATGCTTTTTATATAGCTTCTTGTGCAAAAGTAAATGACACCATTAAAGTAAACTGTATCAAAACTTTAGCAGAAATGGCTGGAGTGAATGGCATGGTACTGGGACAGTGTCTGGATACAGAAGAAAATGAAGATACTACCTGGGAATCTTTGCAAAAGATTCATAAATATAAAACAGGCTGTTTATTAGCTGCACCTTTAATGATGGGTGCGTATTGTGCCAAACAGCCTGAAGAAATCGTGCAGAAATGGAAAAATATCGGTATTATGATGGGCCTTGCCTTCCAGATTCAGGATGATATATTTGATGTTACGCTGACTCAGGAACAATTTGGAAAATCCATAAGCGATGAAAAGAATAATAAAGTGACTTCTGTGACTTTATTAGGTCTTGAACAAGCTAAAGAATGCATGAAAGAATTATATAGCTCCGTAAAAGCTTCCATACAGCAGATGCCTGATTTTGATTCATCTGCAGTATTGAGTCTTTTAGAATCCATAGAAACAAGAAATAAGTAGAGAAGGTACATGTATGAATGTGAATAGTATTCAAAGTCCAAATGATATTAAAAAAATGAATAATGCGGAATTAGAACAACTGGCTGAAGATATTCGTACATTCCTGATCAAGTCTATTTCTCATACAGGGGGGCATTTAGCCAGTAATCTGGGAGTAGTGGAATTAACGATTGCATTGCATTATGTTTTTGATTCCCCAAAAGATAAAATATTTTTTGATGTAGGACATCAGGCATATACACATAAAATACTAACGGGAAGAGCTTCAAGTTTCCCAACTCTTCGTCAGTACCAGGGATTAAGCGGATTTGAAAAACGTAAGGAAAGCGAACATGATGTGTGGGAAGCCGGGCATAGCTCCACTTCTTTAAGTGCAGCATTAGGGATGGCAGTCGCAAGAGATTTAAAGAAAGAAAACTATTGCATTGTACCTGTTATAGGAGATGGTTCTTTATGTTCCGGTATGTCTTTTGAAGCATTAAACCAGATTGGTGAAGAACAGAGAAAGATGATTATTATCTTCAATGATAATACGATGTCTATTTCAAAAAATGTCGGTGCAGCTGCTATGAATTTTGCAAGACTCCGTTCTTCTAAAGGCTATAATGACTTTAAAGACTCTTTAAAAAATAATCTTCAGAAGAATTCTTTCGGCTCTTCAATTTATTCAGGTCTGAAACATTTTAAAGATACTATTAAAGACAACATTGTAGATAAAGGTATTTTTGGAGAATTTAATCTGGAATATCTTGGACCGGTTGACGGTCACAATATTAAAGATCTTATTCAGACATTGAATATTGCAAAAAAAGCAGATGGTCCGGTTGTAGTTCATGTGATTACCAAAAAGGGAAAAGGCTATGAGCCGTGCGAAATGGACAGAGATGGAAGATGGCATGGTGTTGGACCTTTTGATCCTGCTACCGGAAAGCCATTGCATGATATGCCAAAAGGCTATCAGGCTTGGGCACAGGTTTTCTCTGATACAGTATTAAAATTGGCGGACAAAGACAGTCGCATTGTTGCGATTACTCCTGCTATGATACAAGGGAGCTACCTGCAGAAGTTCTTTGCTAAATACCCTGAAAGATCTTTTGACTGTGGCATTGCCGAAGAGCATGCGACTACATTTGCAGCAGGCATGGCTATCAATGGGCTAAGACCATATCTTTGTATCTATTCTTCTTTCTTACAAAGAGCATATGATCAGATTAACCATGATATCTGCAGAATGGATCTTCCTGTAGTCATAGGTATTGACCATGCAGGACTTGTTGGATCTGATGGGGAAACCCATCATGGTATCTTCGATATTGGCATTTTAAAACCTATACCAAATCTGATTCTGGCACAGCCTTCAGGTGCTTTGGAGGCATCTCAGCTTCTATATACAGCCTTCCATCAGAATCATCCTTTTGCCATTCGTTATGCAAAAGGGGCAGTTAAAATGGAAGATATGCAAAAATGCAATGAAATCATACCGATAGGTTCCTGGGTGAAACAAACTGTCACAGATAATGATCGTGTAATCGTCTTAACTTATGGCACAAGTGTAGAACAGGTATATTCTAAGGTAAGTTCCAATGAAATGCCTGTAACAGTCATCAACTGTCGTTTCTTTAAACCAATGGATGAAAGCATGTTAATGGAACTCGCACAGAAACATCTTCCTATGATTGTCTATGAAACAGATCTTTTATGTGGCGGACTTGGGGAATCTATTCTTGATTTCTATTGTCAGCACAACGTGCATGCTGATATAGAATGTATCGGTATAGAAGATACCTATGTACAACAGGGCGCTGAAAGCAGATTGCGTAAAGATCTGCATATTGATTTAAACAGTTTAATAGAGAAAATAACGGAAAAATTATGATCAAAAACATATTCATTAAAAACTTTATCTTAATTGAACAACTTACATTAGACTTTCAGGATGGCTTTTCAGCTTTTACCGGAGAAACCGGTGCGGGTAAATCCATTCTTATCGATGCCATTTCTTTATTGAAAGCAGACAGGGCGAGTGCGTCTTATGTGATGAAAGGTAAAGATAAAGCTATTATTGAAGGGACTTTTGATCTCAGTAATGATACACATGCTTTACAGATCTTAAAAGAAAACGGATTTGAAGATGATGAAGAATACTATACATTTTCAAGAGAGATTTCTGCCAGCGGAAAAAGTGTGGCAAGGTTAAACCGTCGCATTATCCCTTTATCTTTAATGCGTGAGATTGTCAATACACAGCTCGACATTCATGGGCAAAGGGACAATGCTTATCTTTTACAATCTTCCAACCATCTTTTATTACTGGACAGATATCTTCATCTGGAAGATGCTGTTCAGCTTGTAAAAGAAAAATACAAAGTCTATACAGATCTTGTGAAAGAAAAACAGGAAGCCATGGAAGACAGCTATAACGAAAATGACCTGGGATATTTTAAATATCAAATCCAGGAGATAGAAAACGCCCATCTGAAACCAGAAGAGGAAGAAGAACTCGAAGAAAAGGAAAAGAATTACCTTTCTTTAAAAAACTCCATGGATAAATTTCAGGCAATTGAAGATATATATTCTTCTTCCATCGAATCAGACATCTACTCTCTTTTAAAGCTTGTAGAATCTTTAAAAGATGTCGATGGAATAGACTCTCTTCAGTCACAATATACAGATGCCTATTATTCCATGGTTGATGCTGTTTCCTCATTAATACAGATGAAAGACAATTTTTCATTTTCCGAAGAAGAAATCAATGAAATGGAAGAACGACTCTACACCATCCAGAAACTCAAAAGAAAATACAATACCGACATTCAGGGAATTCTGGAATATAAAGATGAACTTGAATTAAAAGTGCAGCGTTTCGACCACAGACAGGAATATCTGCAACAAATGGATGATAGAATCAAAAAAGCAGAAAATGCCTATCTGAAAACAGCTCAGTCCATTTCTGATAAAAGAAAAGCAGGTGCACCAGCACTGGATAAAGCAATTGCTGAACAATTATCTGAATTACATCTGAATAACGCAAAATTTCTTACATGTATTGAAAAGGGAGAATATGCTTCTTCAGGTATTGATAAAGTAGAATTTAAAGTGGCTATGAACAAAGGTCAGGAATATTCTCCTCTGGCATTCAGTGCATCTGGTGGTGAACTTAGCAGACTGATGTTAGGATTAAAAGTCATCTTCACTCATCTGCAAAAAATAGAAACAATTATTTTTGATGAAATCGATACAGGTGTCTCAGGTAAAGTAGCTTTCAGTATCGGTAAAAAGATGAAGGAACTCTCTGAGGAATGTCAGGTATTTGCAGTCACACACCTTGCACCGGTAGCTTCATGGGCAGACCATCAATATCTTGTATCCAAGGAAAGTGATGAATCTTCCACGCATACAACCATTCATGAGCTTGATGAACATCAACGTATTGAACAGCTTGCCTTTATTTCCAGTGGTGAAATCACTGAAGCAAGCACTTCAGCCGCAAAAGAGTTATTGTCCAGGAGTCATCTGTAATGGCAAATGTTTACTTTCATATAGATATGAATGCATTTTTTGTCAGTGCAGAAATTTTACTGGATCCATCTTTAAAAGGAAAACCTGTCGCAATCGCAGGGAATACAAGAAGAAGTGTTGTCAGTACAGCAAGTTATGAAGCACGTAAATATGGTATTCATAGTGCCATGCCTATTCAGGAAGCTTTGCACCTTTGCAATGAGCTGGTTGTAGTACCAGGCCATTACAAGTATTATGAAGAATTATCCAATCAGTTTATTACGCTTATAAAAAGCTATACTCCACTGGTAGAACAGGCAAGTATAGATGAATGCTATGCAGATATGAGTGAACCAATCTCTCATTATGAAAAGCCGCTGGATCTTGCCTATGAAATACAACGTCGTATTTATGAAGAACTTCATTTACCTTGTTCTATTGGAGTTGCTCCTAATCTTTTTCTTGCCAAAATGGCAAGTGACATGAAGAAACCAATGGGAATAACTGTACTGAGAATCAGAGATGTACAGGACAAAATGTGGCCTTTACCTATTGGAGATATGCGTGGAATAGGTAAAAAAACAGAAGTGATACTGAAAGGTATGGGAATTCATACTATAAAAGATCTTGCAACTTATAAAGATATTCAGGCATTAAAGAAGATATTCGGAAAAAACACAGAAGCTATCCTAAACAGAACAAAAGGGCAGGACAGCAGAGAACTTGTCACAGAATGGAATGCTAAAAGTAAAGGTGTTTCTGAAACTTTGTTAGAAGATGTAACAGATTATGATGAACTGTGTGGTATCTTAAGAATGTTATCCAGAAAACTGTCTTTACGTATGAAGGAAGATAGAAAACTGGGGCAGTCACTGTCCATTCGTATTAAATATTTTGATTTCAGGAATGTAGACAGATCTGTTAAACTGGATAAACCTGTCTGGAAAAGTGAAGATATTTATTCAAGCGCCGTTGCATTATTTGAAGATAATTATGAAAATGTACCAGTAAGATTACTGGGGATTTCTTTATCCAGTTTAAAAGATGGTGATATGTATGTCTCTCAGCTGGATATCTTCAACATGCAGCAGGCAAATACTGAAGAAACACGATCAGTACTTCTTGATTTAAATAAAAAGATGGATGGCCAACAGGTTTTCATGCGTGCCAGTGATCTTTTAGGAAAACAGAAATGAAACTGGATAAAGCATTGGAAAAATACAAAACAGATATAACGATTCATCAAGGCAAAAGCAAACATACCATAGAAGGGTATATGCATGATTTAAATCAGTATATCTCTTTTTTAAAAGAAAACTCCATTAATGATACAGAAGCTGTCTCGTATGAGCTCATTTTAGCCTATTTAGACGCACTTGAATCCGAAGATAAACAAGATACCACAATAGTGCGTTCTATGGCTGCAATACGCTCATTTCATCAATATCTGGCATTCTACGAAGATGAAGAAGATCCAAGTGCACCAGTCATCATACATATGTCCAGACAAAGATTGCCGATCTACTGTACAGAGCAGGAAATGAAGAAATTATTAACTTCATTTGATGATGATAATCCAAAAGATTTCCTGTATCACGTCATCTTTGAAGTGCTTTATGGATGCGGATTAAGAATTTCCGAACTTGTTACCCTTACATTGAACAGGGTAGACATCCCCTCTTCCACATTAAGAATTTTAGGAAAGGGGAGTAAAGAACGTATTGTCCCTGTACCAGACTATACCAATACCCTTTTAAAAAAATATATAGAAATATATCGTCCAGTATCTCTAAAAAAGAAAACAAATCTCGTATTCATCAATACAAACGGAAATCCTGTCACGGTACGTACCATTGAAAGACATTTATTAAATAAATGCGCAGAGAACGGTATTTCCAAACATATAACGCCTCATAAGTTAAGACATACATATGCCACACATATGTTACAAGGTGGCGCTGATCTGAGAAGTATTCAGGAAATACTTGGTCATTCAGATATATCTACAACAGAAATCTATACACATATAGATACAGAACATCTGCAACAGGCATATCGTCAATATCATCCAGGTAAATTAGATTCTAAGCTGGATATGCCGGAAATACAATTTAATAAACAAAAAAGGAAAAAATAGAATTGCATGCAATTACTCGAAAGAGCAAAAGCATGCTTTTTTAGTAAATTTCTAATAGTATAGACTATACATAAATGTCGTATAACATACATTATGCGAAGTATAGTCTATACTATATACATTATTTTTTTATACTTGTGTTTTTTTACAACTCGGAGGGTAAACTTACAACTCGGAGGGTAAACAAAACTTCAATTTTAAAAATGAGTTTTACAACTCGGAGGGCAAACGTTCTGCATCAACGTATACAATTCACATGTTAATTAGCGTAGAAGCCCCTCTTTAAAATTGATCTTCAAACCACATTTAGGGCAATGTTTTTTTACAACTTATGGAGTAAATGACATTTTCCAATTTGAGCCTAAAATTTCCAAGTTGAACCGAAAACAAAAATGTAAACCATGATTCTTTCTTTCCTGATGATTCGTCACGATAAAACTCCAGATCGACAGCGAGATCTTATCATATCAAAGTGACTTGTAGTACTTTTCTATCATATTGGCCATCAATATACGACGCCGTTGGAGGAAGGTATCATAGTCCGAAACTGTCATATTCAGAACTTCCTCTGGTACCGCATTTTCCTTGAGATTCTGCCTCAATTCCTCAATGGTCGAAATGTTGCCTATCTCAAGTTCATGCGTCTCGCACTGCTTCTTGATACGACCGAAATACACATCAGGAGCATCGTCGCCAATCGCCTTATTGATTTGGGTGTCCAGATATGTAAAGTTCGCAACCTGATTGTATCTACCCTTTGTATCAATCCCATTTTTCCGAAGATAGGCCTTCGGAAATATATGATGAACATCTCCAGAAAGTGCAATCAGATCTGTGACCATTGTTCCGCGCTGAAGAAAAGAGTTACTTTTCAATTAATCTTGAGCAGCAAGGAATGTATTAAAAGCAGGACTATTTACAGAAGTCGTTTCTAAGTTCTGAGGCAATGTGACGCTCCAGAACGTATCCGGCAGAACTGATGCCTCAATCTCATTAAAATATGGTAGGAATCCCTTTTCATTAATGCTTCTAATGTCTCTGCTCATCACAGACTCTGGCGATCCAACATATCTTCCCGTCAACGTTGAAAGAACAAACCACTTCTGGACGTAGCGCTTCTCCTGTGCCTGTAGAACGCTTTCATCATCCATCAGTTTGAGAAAGAGCATGTATGCGAAATCAAGCGTCATCTGTGAATTCAGCATTTTACTTGACTTGTATCCAGCTCCTCTTATTGCAAGCACAAACTGATTGAAATTATATTCGTTGATAAATTTCTGGATACCTACGCTCAGCTTTTGATAGGAGCCTTCTACGATATCTTCTCTGAATTCTCTGGTCTCGAAGTCCCTTCCTGACAACAGACTGACAAGATCGGCAAGTTTCCCTCGATTGAAACTGTACATGTCTGACCGCTTGTTTCTTTTATCATTTCTGACCTCTGCCATACTGGTCTTAACAATGTCTTTTTCTTGCTTCGTAGTGTTTTGCTGATAGTAAGAATAGAACTGTCTGTAAGTAGGTCTTTCTTCGACAGGAGTTTCCTCATAAGTTGTTAAGCCTTCGTTCATTGAATACTATAATCATACGCATTTGTGATTGAAGCCCATCTCTTATTGCTCTTAAGCAATACATTAATTGCTTCATCAAACTGTTTTTTGACTACATCGTTGATACGGCTTTTTTTCTTTTACCGTCGTCCGGCAGATTGTAGTTTTATTCTTTACCTATATGCTATATGGAAAGTTTGTAGATTTCATAAAGATTTGAAAAAATAATGAGCGATACCACAGTACCGCCCACTACTTTTAATATGGAATTTTGATAATAACCTGTGCGCCGCCAGTCTTTTTAGAATTGCTTAAAACAAGCTGCCCGCCATGTTGCTTGATAATGCTGCTTGT
>CAKVIS010000053.1 GCA_934754415.1 uncultured Bulleidia sp. | reverse complement strand
GAAGTTAAGCACTTCAGCGGTGAAAATAGCCCTCTCGGGTGAATCGATCTCGCTGCCAGGTTATATCAGTGAATGTCCTATGACGTTCACTTTTTTTTAATATTAATTTAAAAAGCTATTTAGAAGATAATTTCTAAATAGCTTTTTGTCAGAAAGCTAATTCAATTCTTCACCATTAGATTGACATACTTTCTTATACCAATAGAAGGAATCTTTTCTGCTTCTTGAAAAATCTCCAGTGCCATCATCATTTCTGTTTACATAGATGAATCCATAACGTTTATACATTTCACCTGTTCCTGCAGAAACTAAATCAATAGGTCCCCATGTAGTATATCCAATCAGATTAACTCCGTCTTCTTCAATAGCTGTTTTCATTTCTTTAATATGATCTCTTAGATAGTTGATTCTGTAATCATCATGTACACTGCCGTCATCTTCTTTCTTATCTATCATACCCAGTCCGTTTTCTACTACCATAAGAGGTGTATGAGGATAACGGTCTGAAAGTTTATTTAATGTGTAACGTAATCCTTCTGGATCAATCTGCCAGCCCCATGGAGATGCTTTAAGGAATGGATTTTTAACTCCACCCATTAAGTTGCCCAGTGTCATCTCTTCTCCTTCTTTCTTTGTTACACAATTTGTCATGTAGTAGGAGAATGTATACATATCTACTTTTCCATCTATAAGAATCTTAGAATCCTCTTCATTATCCATGAAAGATGTATCTACGCCTAAAGATTTAAAGAATTTTTTGGCAAATGGAGGATATTCACCACGTACATGCACATCACCGCAAATGTTATTAAAGATATCATCTGCCTGTTGTGCCATTAAGACGTCATCAGGATGCGGACGTAGTGGATATATGGTCATATGTGCAATCATGCAACCTATCATGAAATCTGGATTAATTTCATGCCCCGCTTTTACAGCAAGTGCTGAAGCAACAAATTCGTTATGAAGGGCTTCAATACGCTTTTGTGGATTATCAATTAATGTATCTACCGGTCTTTGAGCTGTATTATTTAAATCTTCTTCTGATACATACCCTACACCGTTATAAGCTCCCCCACCAGGCATTAATGCACAGTTGATTTCGTTAAAAGTCAGCCAGTATTTTACTTTGCTTTTATATCTTTCAAAACATGTTTTTGCGTATGTAACAAATAAATCAATTACTTTTCTGTCTGTAAATCCATGATATTTTGTTGTTATAGCCCATGGAATCTCATAGTGGGAAAGAGTTACCAATGGTTCGATTCCATATTTATGACATTCGTCAAATACATTGTCATAAAATTTTAAACCTTCTTCATTTGGTGTTTCATCGTCCCCATTAGGATAGATTCTTGACCAGTTTATTGAGAGTCTGAAACAGGTGAATCCCATTTCACCGAACAAAGCAATGTCTTCTTTATAATGATGATAGAAATCTATTGCCTGATGTGAAGGATAGTATGCTCCTTCTTCAATAATAGGAGAGAATTTACGAGGAGTACTAACATTTCCTCCCTTTAGCATATCCGCATCTGAAAGTCCTTTGCCTCCTTCAAGATACCCGCCTTCACATTGATTGCCGGCGACAGCGCCGCCCCATAAAAAACCTTTTGGAAATGACATATTCATTTACCTCTACTTTCTGTTTTCAGTATAACAAATACATGAATGCTACAGGATTCTTATACTCTATTTTTTGAATAAATGTATAATTAGTACATGACAAGAAATCTGAAAAAAAGACTTAAAATCATTATGTCTGTAGCTTTATTGAATATTCTGCTCTTGTGTATTGCTTTATATCAATTACATACATTGGATAAAAAACAACAGGATATCGCAACCGTAGCACCAACTCATACACCTGCAGTATCTGCTGCGTCCGTTTCTCCTGTTATGACTACAACGCCTGCACCATCTCAAACTCCTGAAATAGTTACAATTGACACTTCTTCTGATAATTCCCTTCAAAGAATTGTAAATTCCTCTGTGCCTTTAAATAAAGAGTATATACCTGAAAATTTAGTACAATTCGAGAACACAGATCAATTTATCAGAGCTGAAGCAGTAACGCCACTGCAACAATTATTTCAGGCAGCAGCACAAAATGGGTATAGTTTATACCTGGTCAGCGGATATAGAAGCTATGATGAACAGGTTTATCTGTATAATGTCTATTCTCAAAGATATGGAACCGATTATGCTGACAGTATTGACGACAAACCTGGTCAGAGTGAACACCAGCTTGGTCTGATGGTAGATATTGGGCTGTCAGATGGTACATGTTTATTACAGGATTGCTTTAATGATCTTCCTGTAGCAGAATGGCTCAGAAATAATGCCTGTCTATATGGCTTTATAGAAAGGTATCCTGAGGGGAAACAGTCTGTTACAGGTATCCAGCCATCCGCATGGAATTACAGATATGTCGGTGTGGAAGAAGCTAAAAAAATACATGATTCTAATTTAACTATGGAAGAATATTATTTAGGTTGACAAATTCCTTTTAATGTTGTTTCATATTGTTGGTGAAAAATAAGCGGATAAGAAAGAATACAACATATTGAAAGGTATTCCGAACATCTGGCTTTTTTTTGGAGGAAATTATGATGAAGAGACTTGACGCAAAAATCTACTCAACTGATTCAATTTTCATAAAGAATGTAGAGTCCTCTTTGTTGTTGGATGAACATTTATCTCTTTATAATTCTAATCGTTTTACTATTTTTCCCGGTTTCTGTGATGTCCATGTACATTTCAGAGAGCCGGGTTTTTCTTACAAAGGGACAATTGAAAGTGAATCAATGGCAGCAGCGCATGGTGGGTATACAGCTGTCTGCACCATGCCAAATTTGAATCCGGTTCCTGATTCACTGGAACATCTTCAAGTTGAGCAGGATCTGATTGATAAGTACGCACGTATTTCTGTTTACCCTTTTGGTTCTTTAACAAAAGAAGAAAAAGGAAAAGAACTGTCTGACATAGCAGAAATGCATTCAAAAGTCTGTGGGTTTTCCGATGATGGAAAAGGTGTTCAGAACGAAAAGCTCATGAAAGAAGCTATGATGCTGTGCAAACAATACAATAAGGTTCTTAGTGCTCATTGTGAAGTGGAATCCTTAGTTCATGGAGGCTATATACACGATGGTGAGTATGCCAGAAACCACGGACATAAAGGCATTTGCTCTGAATCCGAATGGAAAGAGGTAGAACGCGATATTCTGCTTGCAAAGGAAACAGGATGTGCATATCATGTCTGTCATATTTCTACAAAAGAATCTGTGGAACTGATTCGTCAGGCAAAGAAAGACGGTATTGCAATTACATGTGAAACAGCTCCGCATTATCTGATATTTACTGATGCAGACTTGCAGGAAGATGCCAGATGGAAAATGTATCCGCCTATTCGAAGTAAGGAAGATAAGCTTGCTTTAATTGAGGGATATAGAGATGGCACAATTGACTGTCTGGCAACAGACCACGCTCCGCATTCTGTCGAAGAAAAAAGCAGAGGCTTAAAAAATTCTGCAAATGGAATTATTGGACTTGAAACAGCTTTTCCAGCAGTGTATACATATCTTATAAAGACAGGGGAAGTTTCTTTAGAAAGAGTTATCGATTCTCTGGTGTATGCACCAAGAAAGATATTTTCTATACCTGTGAATCCTAATGATTTTACAATTTATGATTTGGAAGAGGAGTACATTATTGATTCTGACACATTCTTGTCTAAAGCCAGATCCACACCATTTGATGGAATGAATGTGTTCGGTAAATGCGTTGCTACAATTCATGACGGAAATATAGTATGGGAGGAATCAAAATGAAAGAAAATACATTGATACTTCGCGAGCAGACACAGCTTACAAATACCGTATTTAAAATGAAACTGACAGGTTTAACCGAATCTTTAAAACCGGGTCAGTTCGTAGATCTGCGTCTTCCTGAGTTATATCTGAGAAGACCTATCAGTGTATGTGATGCACATGATGACGAATTGACACTGATTTATAAAGTGGTAGGAAAGGGGACAAAATTAATGCCCACAATGCAAGAAGGCACTTCTTTTCCTTCTCTGGTAAATCTGGGAAATGGATATGATCTTTCAAAAAGCGGAGATTCTCCATTATTGGTTGGAGGCGGTGTAGGTGTCCCACCACTTTACTATCTTGCAAAGGAATTACTTGCACAGGGGAAAAAAGTTCAGGTGATTCTAGGCTTTAATACAAAAGATGAAATTTTCTTTGAACAGGAGTTTATAAATCTTGGATGCACTGTCTATGTAACTACAGCAGATGGATCTTATGGAATTAAAGGATTTGTGACAGATGCATTAAAGCAGATTCCATCCTATACCTACGTATATGCCTGTGGACCAATGGTTATGCTTCAAGCTTTGGACAGAGTCATCACCAGTGATGCGGAATATTCCTTTGAAGAAAGAATGGGATGTGGCTTTGGTGCCTGCATGGGATGCTCAAAGAAAACTAAAACCGGTTATAAGAGAGTATGCAAAGACGGACCAGTATTTGCAAAGGAGGAAATTATATGGGAAGACTAGAAACAGAACTCTGTGGAATTCCTCTGGATAATCCGATTATTCCGGCTTCCGGAACATTTGGATATGGATATGAGTATGCCGATCTTTACGATATCAACATTTTAGGCACATTCTCTTTCAAAGGAACAACAAAAGATCCAAGATTCGGTAATCCTACACCTAGAATTGCAGAATGTGAAAGAGGTCTGATTAACGCAGTCGGTCTTCAAAATCCAGGAGTGGAAAAGGTAATTGCAGAAGAATTACCTAAAATGCGAAAAGTGTTTCATAAAAAGGTAATGGCAAATGTCTCTGGTTTTTCCATAGAAGATTATGCGTATACCTGCGCCTTATTAGATAAGGAAGAAGATATAGGATGGATTGAGGTGAACATTTCCTGTCCAAATGTACATGGCGGAGGAATGGCTTTCGGTACAGATCCAACAGCAGCTTATGAAGTGACCAAAGCTGTCAAAGCAGTTACAACTAAACCTGTTATTATGAAACTGAGCCCGAATGTAACAGATATTGTTGCTATTGCAAAAGCATGTGAAAAAGCAGGTGCAGACGGTATCTCCCTGATTAATACTATGCTGGGAATGCGTATTGATTTAAAAACAAGAAAACCTGTTATTGCCAACACCATGGGTGGGTTCTCAGGACCTGCAATTTTCCCGGTTGCCTTAAGAATGGTGTATCAGGTGGCTCATGCAGTAGATATTCCTGTAGTAGGAATCGGTGGTATCAGTAAGGCTGAAGATGTCATTGAAATGATGCTTGCTGGTGCCAGTGCAGTAGAAATCGGAGCACAGAATCTTGTGGATCCATGGATCTGCAAAAAGATTATTGAAGATCTTCCAAAAGTAATGGATGAATATAACATTGAAAATCTTAAAGAGTGTATAAAAGGAGTGAAATAAATATGCCAAAAGATGTAATTATTGCCTGTGATTTTAATTCCAAGGAAGACACATTTGCTTTCCTTGACAAGTTCCATGACACAAAACCATTTGTAAAAATTGGAATGGAATTATTCTATGCAGAAGGTCCTGAAATTGTAAAAGAAATTAAAAAGAGAGGACATAAGATATTCCTCGATCTGAAACTTCACGATATTCCAAATACAGTTAAGAAGTCCATGCATGTATTATCTTCTCTGGATGTTGACCTGGTAAACTTACACGCCGCAGGAACAAAAGCGATGATGACAGCTGCTCTGGAAGGCTTGACAAGAGAAGATGGTACACGTCCATTACTGATTGCAGTTACACAGTTAACAAGTACAGATCAGGAAAGCATGGAAAAAGATCTTTTGATTAAAGAACCTATTGATCAGGTAGTTATGCATTATGCAAAGTGCGCTCAGGAAGCTGGTCTTGATGGAGTAGTATGCTCTCCACTGGAATCACAGAAGGTTCATGAGACCTGTGGAGAATCTTTCCTGACAGTTACACCTGGTATTCGTTTTGCAGATGATGCAAAGGGTGATCAGAAGAGAGTTATGACACCAAAAGACGCCAGAGCAATCGGCAGTGATTATATTGTAGTAGGCAGATCTATTACAGCAGCAAAAGATCCTGTAGCTGCATATGAAAGATGCGTCAGAGAGTTTGTTAAAGGAGAATAAGGAAAATGACAAGAAGTGAATTAATCGCAAAAGATTTATTAAAAATCAAGGCTGTGTTCTTCAGACCAAATGAACCATTCACATGGGCAAGCGGAATTAAATCCCCTATCTATTGTGATAACAGACTGACCTTGACAGATGTAGCTGTAAGAACAGATGTTGAAAATGGTCTGGCTGAACTTGTAAAAGAAGAATATCCTGAAGCAGAAGTCTTAATGGGAACATCCACTGCAGGTATTGCTCATGCAGCTATTACTGCTCAGATTTTAGGTATGCCAATGGGATATGTACGCACTGGTTCTAAAGATCATGGACGTAAAAACCAGATTGAAGGCAAACTTGAAAAAGGACAGAAGGTAGTTGTAGTAGAAGATCTCATCTCTACTGCAGGAAGCTGTGTTGACGTAGTTAACGTATTAAGAGAAGCTGGTGCAGAAGTTCTTGGCATTGTATCTATCGTCACATACGGCATGCAGAAAGCTACAGACAGATTACAGGCAAATAATGTCAAGAATGTTTCTCTGACAAATTTTGATACAATTGCAAAAGCAGCTGCAGAAGAAGGATATATTGAAAATGCAGATATCGACAGAGTTATTGCCTTCAGAAACAATCCATCTGATGAAAGCTGGATGAACAAATGAAAGACGTCACAGATATATTAGATCTTACTGTTGAACAGATTGATGAACTGATGCATATCGCATTGGATATGATTGATCATCCTGAAAAATACAGTGAAGCCTGCAAAGGTAAAATACTTGCAACTTTATTCTATGAACCAAGTACAAGAACAAGACTCTCTTTTGAAAGTGCGATGTTAAGCATGGGTGGAAGTGTTATTGGATTCTCCGGTGCACAGAATGCTTCAGTTTCCAAGGGAGAAAGTGTACATGATACAAGTATCGTAGTATCACAGCTTGCAGATATTATCGCCATGAGAACTTTAAAAGAAGGTGCTCCTCTGGTAGCTGCTAACAGTTGCGATATTCCGGTAATTAATGCAGGGGATGGAGGGCACAATCATCCCACACAGACATTGCTGGATCTGTTAACTATCTACCATGAAAAAGGAACTTTGGAGAATCTTACAGCAGGATTCTGTGGAGATTTAAAATACGGTAGAACAGTGCACTCTTTATTAAACGCACTGGCAAGATATGCCGGTCTCAAGGTAATTCTCATATCTCCTGAAGTACTTGCATTACCACAATGGGTAAAAGAAGATGTTCTGCAAAAGAAATGTATTCCTTATACAGAAGTGACTTCTTTGGAGGAAGCTATTCCTCAGCTGGATGTGCTGTATATGACCAGAATTCAGAAAGAACGTTTTGATTCTCTGGAAGTCTATGAGCAGGTAAAAGATCTGTATGTATTAGATGTCGAAAAAATGAAACTGGCTAAAAAGGATGCAATTGTATTGCACCCATTACCAAGAGTGAATGAAATTTCCGTTAAAGTGGATGAAGATCCAAGGGCTTGTTACTTCAAACAGGTAAAGTTTGGCAAGTATATGCGAATGGCACTGATGTATTATCTGTTACATTCCACAGATAAGAAACGCCAGACAATGCAGGAAGAGACTATTACAGATGTATTAAAATGCGATAATCCAAGATGCATCTGCAGTAGCGAACAGGAACTTCCACACACTTTCAAAAAGATACATGATACTGTTTATCGCTGTATCTATTGTGAACAGGAGAAAAAGCTGTAACCTGAAGCATTTCCAAAAAAGGAAATGCTTTTCTTAATTAAAAATGAGAAAAGTAAAAGAAAATCAAAAAATATTCAGAAAGACTTGCAAATAATTAGAAAAATGACGATATAAATCACTTTTTTACGAATGTCACCGTTTTCATTTTGAAAGTTTTGTGAAAGAAGTATTTTATAGATGCATCAAAGATTTTTTCTAGTATGATAATAAAAAAACATGGTATATTAAGTTTGCTTAAAGAAGACTGGATAGTTACTGAAAAGGCTAAACCAAACATGATTTAAGAAACTTTTTTCTGAACATGTTTGGTTTTTATGTTGTTAGAAGGGGAACTGATATGATTGTAGAAAAAGTCATTAACAACAACATAGTATCTTCCACGGACTCAAATGGGGATGAACTGATTGTCATGGGCAAAGGCATCGGGTTTGGAGTGAAGGCTGGTTTTGACATTAACGAAGATAGAATCGAGAAGGTCTTCCGCATTGAAAAAAGTGATGCAGGTGAGAAGTATAAGGAATTGCTGGAACGTATTCCTCTGGAACATGCAAAAATAGCTGAGGACATTATTTCCTATGCAAAAGAAACAATTCCTGTACATCTGAATGCAAGTATTTATCTGACATTGACAGACCACATAAGTTTTGCAATTCAGAGATATGAGAACGATATTCGCTTTACCAATGCACTGCTATGGGAGATTAAAAGGTTTTACCCGACAGAGTTTGCTGTAGGTTGCTATGCTCTGGATCTTCTGAAAGAAAGATTAGGCATTACTTTAGAAGAAGATGAAGCTGGATTTATCGCATTACACTTTGTGAATTCGGAATATGGTACAAACATTGCGGATGCGGCAAAGTTCCCTGAGCAGGTGAAAAAAATACTGGATATTGTCAGAGAGGAAATGCATCTTTCTCTTGATGATAACAGCCTGTATTACGAAAGACTGATTACTCATGTGAAATTTCTTTTACAGAGAGTGTACAGAAATGAATTCCTGGAACAGGGAGACAAAGAATTATCTGAATTTGTGAAAATGAAATATCCTGCAGAATTTACCTGTAGTGAAAAAATTGCCAGTTATATTTCAGAGTCTACCGGATGTATACTATCGCAGGAAGAATTGATGTATCTGGCAATCCATATACGACATATAGCTTCTACAACAGAAGAATGAGGAGGAAAACATGTTTAACTTATTTAAAAAGAAAAAAATTAAAATTGGTTCCCCATGTCAGGGTGAAGTCATTGCACTGAACACAGTCAATGATCCTACATTCGCTCAGGAAATGATAGGAAAAGGCGTAGCTGTAAAACCAACAGACGGAAAGATTTACTCTCCTGTTAATGGTACAGTTTCTATGATTTTCCCTACATTACATGCAGTTGGTCTGCAGAGTGAAGAAGGCGTAGAACTTCTTGTTCATGTAGGTATTGATACAGTAAATCTGAAAGGTGAAGGTTTTAAAGGTCACGTTCAGATGGGTGATACTGTAAAAATGGGTGATCTGTTATTAGAAGCAGATTTAGATGCTATTAAGAATGCAGGCTATGATACAGTCATTCCTGTAGTTGTTACAAATACACCAGATTTCAAATCTATCGATGGCGTTACAGGCAAATCTGTACAGCCAAAAGATACGATTATGGAAATCGAAAAGTAAGTCTAATTTAGCTGGGGATTACAGTTGAAATAGAGAAAAATTGAGACAAAGGAGGAAAATCACATGATGAAATTTGTCCAAAAGTTAGGGAAATCCCTAATGCTTCCAGTCGCATGTCTTCCAATCTGTGGAATTCTCATGGGACTAGGTTACCTTCTATGTCCATCCACAATGCAGGGTGGTGACGTAGTTGGTCTTCTACAGCAGATCGGCTTCTTCTTAGTTAAGGCCGGAGGTGCTGTCATTGATAACATGGCAATCTTATTTGCCATCGGTATCGGTGTTGGTATGACTGATGACCACGATGGTACAGGTGCTTTAGCAGCTCTTGTTTCCTGGTTAATGATCACAACACTTTTATCTACAGGTACTGTTACAACATTCATGACATTGAACGAAACAGCTACTATCGCATTCAACAAGATTGCTAACCCATTCATCGCAATCATTGCTGGTATTATCGGTTCTACATGCTACAACAAGTTCAAGGGAACAAGACTTCCAGACTGGCTGTCCTTCTTCTCCGGTAAACGTTGTGTTGCTATTGTATCCGGTGTTACTTCCATCTTAGTCAGTGTTGTATTATTATTCGTATGGCCTGTAATTTTCGGTGCATTAGTTGCTTTAGGTCAGGGTATTGCAAGTATGGGCGCTGTTGGTGCTGGTATCTATGCATTCTTCAACAGATTACTCATCCCATTCGGATTACACCACGCTTTAAACAACGTATTCTGGTTCGATACAATTGGTCTTGGTGACCTCTCTCACTTCTGGGCTGGTGAAACAAGTGCAGATGTAACATGGAGCTTAGGTATGTACATGTCCGGATTCTTCCCATGTATGATGTTCGGTATTCCAGGTGCTGCATTAGCTATGATTCAGACAGCTAAAGAAAACAAGAAGAAGATTGCTATTGGTATCTTAGCTTCCGCTGCTATCTCCGCATTCGTATGTGGTGTTACAGAACCATTCGAATTTGCATTCATGTTCTTAGCACCAGGCTTATACTTAATCTACTCCGTTCTGTATGGTATTTTCACAACTATCACAGTTGCTCTTGGATTCAGAGCTGGTTTCTGCTTCTCCGCAGGTGCTACTGACTTATTATTCTCTGCTTCCTTACCAGCTGCAGCAAAGACATGGTTAATCATTCCATTAGGTCTTGCCGCATTCGTAGTATTCTACGCAGTATTCAAGTTCGCTATTCTTAAGTGGGATCTTAAGACACCAGGTCGTGAAGACGACGATGCTTCTGACGAAGAAAAGTCTGCAGTTCTTGCTAACAACGACTACACAGAAGTTGCTAAAATCATCTTAGATGGTGTTGGCGGAAAAGAAAACGTAGTAAGCGTTGATAACTGCATCACAAGATTACGTCTTGTAGTTAAAGATTCTTCTGTCATCGATGAAAAGAAGATTAAGTCCGCAGGTGTTAGCGGAGTTATCCGTCCAAGCAAAACTGACGTTCAGGTAGTTGTTGGTATGAAAGTTCAGTTCGTTGCTGACGAATTCAAAAAATTAGTTAAATAATTACTGATTCATTACATTAATTTATCTCTTTTAAGAAAAGGACTTGTTGATTAAGGGTACGACAAGTCCTTTTTAAGTAAGCGTCAAATAATCACCGTCTAGAAAAAAAAGATCAAGATAGTACTATGTATGTGTAAGTACTTATCTTGATCTTTTAAACTTTCAGGTATTGTGGTAACTGGTCTGAATATGGCAAACACTTATCTATCATATCTTCTGTGATTTCTTCTTTTGAAGATAACATATCCAGGACATATGTCAGGTATTTCTCTGTATTCAG
>CAKVIS010000052.1 GCA_934754415.1 uncultured Bulleidia sp. | reverse complement strand
CTACTCAATGCTCTTATGAGGAAAATTCCCACAGTGATAAATGCCGCTATCACCGCCACCCCGATTAGCAGTACAATGCCAAAAACAATAACTCCTAAAAAATCATATTTCACTTAATCACCTCATTTCGTGACTTCATGATAGCGAAATTTCATGGTTGCTACCACCAATTATCATGATATTTCTTTGGTTGCGAACGGTTGCGGAACTAAAATAACACTTTTTTATGCAAAAGGCATATCCCGATTTATCTTTCTGAATCAAGTATATATGAATAATCAGCGGATTAAAACTTCCTGCCAGTCAATTCTTATATTCAATGTGCAATTGACCTCTACCCTGTTAAATAACGAAGTAGTACACATGATGTTATTTAACAGGGTACACCACCATTTGTACGTCAATAAGCACAAAAAATCCGTCAGCTTTCTTCCAGGATTAAAAAGTTAACGGATCATATTTTATAAAATAGTGCGATAAACTTTCAGTCTGAATGTATCCATTTGTCAAAATCTTCCTGTATGGAATAAGAAATCTGCTCAGTGTTCTCCGACCAATTCAGGGCAGGAGAGACAGTGCAAGTATTATCTGATGATGTGTATATCGCATAGAAATATTATACAGCCAGTGATTGAAAAATTTCTTCTTAATGATATGAAAATGAAAGACATACGTGCCTTTTCAAGTATGTTTTCTGTTCGAGTTGGAAATTCGAAAAAAAATTCACCTCAAATAAGTGAATTTTGCAGCAACTTGTTTTCTTTTCAAGATGGAAAACAACAGTAAACGAACTATATTAATCATTCTTATCTTCTCTAAAAATCTCACACCACTATATTCATTGTTCTTGTATGTTTTCTACTAAAGGCATAAATTTCTTGTTAATAACATCTATTAAACCTTTGTCAGATAACTTAATTTCAGGATATACCGCTAATGTCATTAAAGTCAGGAAAGTTAAAAGATTTTCATGATGAAATCCCATTTTATCTGAATTGATTATCAACTGCTTCATTTCTTTATATAAATCTTCAGGAGATAAATCGGATAAGAGCCCTGCCATTGGTAAAGGAATCAAAGATACTACTTTCTGGTTCATAACTGCACATATACCACCATTGCATTTTGCGACTTCATTAGCTGCTAATGCCATATCTTCGTCATTACCGCCATATACAGTTAAATTATGACAATCATGTCCATACGTCAGAGCTATTGCTCCATGAACATTATCCATGCCATTAATGATACCTAAACTATGCTGATAAGTTCCATAACGATTAAATACAGCCATTTTCAAGTATGGCTTAGTTTCTACAACAGCACGTCCATTATGCTCTTCAGAGATATTTACTTCTTTTTTTACAGGTATTGTATATACAGAAGCACTATCCTGCTGCATAACATTTATGGTTGCTGTACCACCCTTAAATCCTTCTGGTACGGATACATATACTTTAAAATCTTCTGGTTTAACTTCTTTGACATTTACAGATCCTTTTAAGTCTTCAGGAATTGTATAGGAAGGAATAGTTACTTTAAATGAATTATTCTCATATACAACAATCCCGTCTTTCATAACTACTTCTGCTTTAGGACGTCTTAAGTCCTTTACCAGCTGAATATCTGCATCATTGCCTGGAGCAATAGCACCAGAATGATATAAACGAAGTCTTGATGCTCCATTAATAGTTGCAAATCGAATGGCTTTAAGTGGATCAAGGCCTAGTTCAATTGTTCTTTCTACAACGTAATTCATATGTCCATGTTCCATTAATCTTGGTAATGGAACATCATCCGTTACAATACAGATACGATCATTTACCACAGCCTCATTCATTGCTTTCACTAACTCTGCATTGAGTTTGCTCTCCTGTACCTGAACAGTAAAGCCTAAAGAAAGTTCCTCTGATAACTTTTCAGCTGAGTCAAGAGTATGATCACTGTCAATTCCCATAGCTCTGAATATCTGTAGATCTTTACCTGTTAAAGAAGCTACATGTCCATCAAGTAGTACCCCTTTATCAGAAGCGGCCTGAATAATATCAATCATCCTTTTTTCTCCATGACTGACTGCGTTAAAGTCCATGACTTCTCCAAGTCCGATGACACCATTCAGTTTTAACATCTCTTCCATTTCTTTATTAGTTACATCAAAACCAGATGTTTCAAAACCCGGTAAAGAAGGAATTGTAGATGGTGCAAAAACAAATACATTTAATGGCAGATTCAAGCATGCTTCCACAAGACTTTCTACGCCTTTAATTCCCATGACATTTGCAATTTCATGAGGATCCGCAGCAACTGTTGTTGTACCACAGGATAAAGCAATTTCAGCAAAATGATTTGGTGTTAACATACTGCTTTCAAGATGCATATGAGAATCAATAAACCCAGGCAGGGCATATGCATTCTTACCATCAATATATCTTTTAGCTTTTAAGTGTTTTCCGTTATACGCTATTTCCCCTATTTTACCTTCAATGACACCTATTTCCCCTTTTGCTATTGTGTCATTATAAACATTTACAATCTGAACGTTCTGAAACACAACATCATATTCATGTTTTTCAAGCATTGTATCCGCAATATTCTGTAACATATTCGTTTTCTCCATCCATACAACACATATTCTAAAGGAAATATATTCTTTTCACAATGAAACATATATAAGTAAAGAAAGACTATTCAGACATTTGCCAATATGGAAATTCTGTAAAAACAAATCTTCCATCAGTATTTTTTTCTACAGGAAAATCAATGTATAACATTTCCTGATTTCCCATTTGCTTAACAGCCATAACCACTGCAAAAGTTCCATCCATATTATCTTTAACACTTTCTACCCAGCTATGATAAGAATCATTGCCTGTTTTTTTCTTACAGGCTACATATACACTGTCGTTATACTCCATAATATCTTTATTTTGTATTGCCTGTTGCAGGATTGTATCTGTTAATTCTTCAGAAAATACCTGCAGGAAAGTTTCTTTTAACTGTTCAATGGTATACATATATCCATACGGTGAATTCATAGGGATATAGTGTCTGTTATCAATAGTGACAGGTTCTTCACCTGCAGAATACTCTCCCGCAAAGTTGAAATATAACCAGAGACTTTTGGCATTTTCAGAAAGTTCAGTTGCGTCAGAAAGATATAATATCGATCCATCTTCCGGATAAAAAGTATAGCCATGAATACCATGAAGGCTATCAAGAATAGCTTGTTTATCCTTTTCATATGTCTTTGATAACGCAAATACATCAGGAGTTACTTTATCTTTATAATCTTGAATAGAATAATTATCTCGTATAGTGATGAAACGTTGATCGTCATCTGATATAAGTCTTCCAGCAGCTACTCTTCCAGGATAAGATTCTGAAGAATATCCAATGCCTGTATTGTCAATAATCAGGAAAGAAAGTTCTTTAGTATCAGTTTTTTCAACTGAAAAAGATACCAGTCCTTCAGAATAAGTAACGTTTACAAGACCAATCCAGCTTTCAGGCAATGTTATTTCATACGTTCCATCTGTAAAATGAGTATCCGTTACTTTGGCTTTATTCATGCATTCATGTAGTGCATTTTTTAAAATTCCGTAATTCTCAGGAAAATGATTACTGCCACTGGCAGTAATTTCAGTTCCATCTGCTAATAGTGCTTCAAAACTCATAGAACTGCCATCCAGAACATCTCCAGGATTAGCTCCATGAAACCCTTGCCATGTATTCACTCTGCAGTTTCCCATAATCTCACAGATTTTCTGATAAAGTTCTTTATCACCATCTATAGAGCGTATAACAGCTCGATGTTCTGTATATTCATTAGTTTCCTGATCCCAGAAAGATTCAGTAACAGCATATTCCAGATATACACCAGAATCCGTTGTATATCCCTCATATACATAATTCTGAGCAGTAGTACCAGATTCAGTTAATTTAAAACTTGTAAATTCCATAGGGGCACCTCCGAAGTTAGAAGATTTATTATTACTAGTGCATCCTGTTATGCATATAATGAAAATACATAATACTGTACTTATCCTGAACACATTTTTCATAAGGTTTCTCCTTTATAAACAATAAAATGCAAATTATAGATATACGAAAAAGAATATTTCTATTAATACATTTGCATAGGAAACATCATCTGTCAATAACATCACTAAGACAGCATAAAAAAATAAGCTATCTTTGCAGATAACTTATCTTTTTAAAACTAATGCATCAATGCTGGAATGGAGCAATAGAAATCAAAACTTTATTGGTTTGCTCAAGTCTTGATACTTCCAGATTCACTCTTTCCTTACGGTTGTTTGTAGAGGAATCTTTTTTGAAAAATGGGAATACATACTGCTTAGGCTGATCAGCTTTAATGATAACATTCTTTTCTGTCATATCCGAAACCTCCTATCTCTATGTATAGTATTGCCCATGTAACATTGAAATGGAAGTTGAATATCAAGAAAGTTTTTGGGGTATTTTCGTTACAATTTTACAAGCCAAATTGCATATTTTTTACCAAATGTAAATTGTTTCATTCAAAAAGAGATCTACTTGGAGATCTCTTTATTCAGGTCAAGGATAAGTGTTTCAAGTTTATCCGCGGGTATGTTTTTAATTCCGGAAGCATTCTTATGACCGCCTCCTCCATACTTCTCAGCAACAGTATTAATCGCTGTTTCTTTGGAACGAATAGAAGCATCATATACTTCTTCACCATTTTCATGCTGGGTAAAAACAGCCCATGCCTTAAACTGTTTTACATGCCCCAGTTCATCGATGCAGTTTCTTGCATCCCCTGCTCTAATAGCATTTTTAACAAGCTCTTGTTTTGTAACAATACAATATGCCAGGCCTGCATCTGTAACTACTACATGGCTTCTTAAATAAGCACCAAACTGGAATATCTTCAGATCTGTATCAAAAAGTTCTCTGTTAAGAGCGGGAATATCAATATCTTTAGTTGCAAGATAAGAAGCTACAGATAAAGTATGTGAAGTTGTATTGGTTGTTCTGAAACATAAAGTATCTGTCAGCAATCCTTTATACAGATATTCTGCTGTTTCTCTGGAAACGCTGTACACTTCAGAATTATCCCAGAAAAACTGTGCAAGAATCTCACAGGCAGCTGCAGCTGTATCAAAAACAACACACATATTTCCAAATGGTTCTCTGTTAGGATGATGATCAATCTTGATTACCATTTTTGCCTGAGAGAATCTTTGATCATCTGTTCTTTCCGCATTGGCAGTATCTAAGACAATCGCAAGAGATTCTTTAATCGTTTTGGTAGGAATACTGTCAGAAGTTGGAAACTTGCTCTGGGTACATGTTTCATTACCCAAAGCATAGATATTCTTTCCCGGAAAATTCTGTTTCAGCCATGTATAGAGACCATACTGTGCGCCCATAGCATCACAATCTGGATGCTCATGTCTGAAAATAGTAATTGTTTTATATTCTTTAATACAATCTAAAAGATTTCCAAAATCAAATGTCATATTAAAGACCTAATAAATTAGCAGTGTCACGCGCAATCATGAGTTCTTCATTTGTAGGTACAACCCATACCTGGATTTTTGACTCAGGATTGGAAATACAGCATTCCTTACTGTCAGGATTCTCATTCTTGGCATAATCAATGGAAAGACCCATACCTTCTTCAAGATGCTTTAAGATTCTCTCTCTTGTATGCCAGTCATTTTCACCTAAACCAGCTGTAAATACCATAGCGTCCACATGGCCTAACTGCATCATATAGCCACCAACAACATTAATAACACGGTTTGTATACAGATCTACTGTTAACAGAGCACGTGGATCATTTTTATCCACAGCAGCCTGAATATCTCTTGCATCGGAAGAAATGCCGGAAACACCTAACATACCAGATTCCTTGTTTAAAACTCTATCCATTTCATCAGGTGTCAGGCCAAGTTTCTTCATCATGTAGAATACAACTGTAGGATCGATATCACCGCATCTTGTACCCATCATGATACCGCCAAGTGGTGTAAGACCCATGGAAGTGTTAATAACCTTTCCATTTTCAATAGCAGTAACACTGGCACCATTACCTAAGTGACATGTAATCATGTTTAAAGAATTTACATCTTTACCCATCAGTTCAGCAGTACGTCTGTTAACATACTTGTGGCTTGTACCATGAGCACCGTATCTGCGAATACCATAATTTTCATACCATGAGTATGGTGTTGGGAATAAATAGGATTCTGGTCCCATTGTCTGATGGAATGCTGTATCAAATACGAATACATGCTTAATAGCAGGTAAAGCTTCACAGAATGCCTTATAGCATACCAGGTGAGCAGGATTGTGTAATGGGGCAAGATCACTTAATTCTTCCACCTTGTTAACAACATCTTCGTCAACAATAACACTGGAATCAAAGTATGCACCACCCTGCACAATTCTGTGACCAGCCGCATTGATTTCATCAAGGCTTTCAACAATTCCATAAGATGTTAAGCTGTTTAATAAGATTTTTACAGCTGTTTTATGGTCAGGAATCGGGCATTCCATAGATTCTTTCTTACCATCGAATTTAATAGTAAAGGCTCCCATCTCCTGTCCGATTCTTTCAGCCTGTCCGGAACACAGAACTGTTTCCTCAGGCATTGAGAATAACTGGAACTTTAAGGATGAAGATCCTGAATTGACTGAAATAATTTTACTCATTTTGTCCTCCCTCATTTTCAGTATTTATAATGTCCTCTATTAAGTTTAAAACTTTTTCATTTTTTGTTAAGCTTTTTATTTTTTTCACAATGATTTGTCGCTTTTTAAAGTTCTTAACCAGATGCAACTTCTCTTCATATTGCTGTAATTCGGTACGTGCATGCTTTAAAGCATCAGAAACTGCCGCCCTGCTGATATCCTGTTCCTCAGCAATTTCCTTCAATGAATAATCATCTCTGTAATATGCTTCAAAAATATCTCTTTGTTTATCTGTCAGCAATACACCATAGAAATCATAATACAGATTTAATTCTTCACGAGTATTACTGGACACCTTTCAGGCCCTCCGAAATACTGTACAGATAAGATTCCAGATCAAATGGTCTTAAATCTTCAGGATGCTCTCCAAGCCCGATAAACAATACCGGTACATGTAGCTCATGTTTGATAGCAAGAATAATACCACCCTTGGCTGTGCCATCCATCTTTGTTAATACAATACCTGTCAGTTTTGTGCTTTCCGCAAAGATTTTTGCCTGTGACAATCCATTCTGACCGGTTGTTGCGTCCAGAACCAGCCATGTATTATGAGGAGCACCTTCAATTTCTCTTCCGGAGACCCTGTTCATCTTGGATAATTCCTGCATGAGATTTACTTTATTCTGTAATCTTCCTGCAGTATCACATAACAGAATATCTGCACCCTTTTCTTTGGCAAATCTGCATCCGTCTACAATAGCAGCACTCGGATCGCCATTTTCTCTTCCCTTTATAGTAGGAACATTTAATCGTTCACCCCACATGGCAAGCTGATCAATAGCACCTGCTCTGAAAGTATCCGCAGCCACAAAGGCAACTTTCTTATCCTGCTGTATATACATATTTGCAAGTTTTGCACAGGTAGTAGTTTTACCAGAACCATTAACGCCTTCCAGAAGAATTACTGTTGGCCCGTTTTCGTTATAGACGATTGGTTCGTCTTCCACTTCTTCATAAATCTCTTTCATGATTTCCAGAAGAAAATTCATAGCCCAATGGAAAGTAACGGAAGGAAACTCTTCGCATTTTTTCTTTAATTTCTCACAGATCAGATCTGCAAGAGCGATACCTACATCACTTTCCAAAAGAACAATTGTTAACTGTTCCAGAAATTCATCATCTACTCCATGGAAAGAATAACTCATCTGGTTTAGCGCATCAGAGAAAGTATTCTTGGACTTTTCAAATCCCTGCAGATACACTGCTTTATCTTCTTTATGTGTGAATTTATCTTTTAACTTAGAAAAGAAACTCATCTGTCTCATTCCTCCCCGGCAGTGTTATCTGCCATATTCATTGCATCCCTCAGGGATACTTTTAACATCTGTGATACACCCTGATGCTGCATAGTAACACCATACAGGACATCTGCTTTTTCCATAGTACCAACTCTGTGAGTCACAACAAGGAACTGCGTTCTGTCTGTATAGTTATGCAGATACTGTGCAAATCTTTCTACATTACCCGGATCCAGGGCTGCTTCTACTTCATCAAGAATTACTAACGGAACTGGTTTAACCTTTAAAATAGCAAACAGTACACATAATGCAATCAGACTCTTTTCACCACCTGAGAATAACATATTGTTCTGTACATTCTTTCCAGGAGGCTGTGCATCAATATCTATACCTGTATTTAACAGATCTTCAGGATCTTGCAAAATCAATCTTGCTTTACCTCCACCATACAAAGATGTAAAGATTTCATTAAATGCTTCATTGATTTTATCAAACATTTCCTTGAACTGTTTTTTCATTACAGAATCCATTTCATCAATCGCCGCCAGAATCTTATCTCTGCTTAAAGTCAGTTCTTCAATCTGTTGCTTTAAAGTTTCATATCTTGTATTTACTTCATTGAATTCTTCAGGAGCGTTCATATTGATATTTCCAAGATGCTGAATGTCATTACGTAACTGTGTAACCTCTTCACGTGCACTGACAATATCCTCAATATCCACATTGACCTGTTTCTGTTTTGCAAATTCATAAGTCAGCTGATATTCACTGGCCAGTCGCTGAATATTCGTATCCAGTCGAATTTCCAGTTTACCCATATCCACATTGATTGCATTTTTACCAGCTTCTGCAGTCGTAAGATCTTTACGCACCTGACGTAACTGTGCTTCTTTTCTTTCACAGTCGTTCATGATAGAAACACGTTTTTCACGTTTGGATTTCATTTCATTGATAATAGTATCTCTCTGAGAATAGGCACTGTTCAGATCCTGAATCAAAGTATCTTCCGCAGTGTCTGCATCTTCAATTTCATCAGAAGTATCTCCAAGTAAGGCAAGATCATTCTTCAGTTTTTCAAACTTGTCTTTTTTAACATCTACTACTGGTTCCAGTGCCGCAATACTGTATCTGGTTTCCTGAAGAGATCTTCTGATTTCATCCAGAGACTGTTCGCTTTTTCTCAGGGACTGCAAAGACAGAGATACTTTGTTTCTCTGAATTTCCATATCTTTTGCAAGAGTATCCGCTTCTTTCTGCATCGTCATGATATTGGCATTGTGTTTGGATTTACCACCGGTCATAGAACCACCACGGTGAATGACTTCTCCGTCCAATGTAACAATCTTGTATTGACGTTTGGTCAAAGAAGACAGCTCATTACCACTTTCCATATCCTGGCATACAAGAACGTTATTTAGCAAACTGTCCACAACAGGATTAAACAGAGGTTCATTATGCACAAATGTAGAGGCTACACCTAAATACCCCTTCACATTATTACAGATGATTTCCACATCTCTTGAAATCCATCTTGCCTGACAGACAGTAAGAGGTAAAAATGTAGCTCTTCCACTCTGGTTTCGTGTTAAGAAACGAATTGCTTCTCTTGCACATTGGTCATCTTTTGTAACAATATTATTTAAAGCACCGCCTAAAGCAGTAGATATAGCTTCTTCATACCCTTCTTCTGCTTTTAATACCTGTCCTACAACACCATAAATGCCCGATAAAGATTGTGCATGATCCATAATGGATTTGATACCACCCTGATTATTAAAAGGGTTTCTCAATAACTGTTCGACAACATTTTTTCTGTTTTCAAGATTTCTAAGTTTGACACTTGCTGTATCATATTCTGTCTGAATATCCAGCTTTTTCTGTGTGGCAATACTTAATTTTTCAGTCTCCAGTTTTAAAGTAGTCTGTAAAGTTTCCAGTCTTTGTTTTCTGTCTTCATATTCGACTCTGGCATTTTCAAGAAGTGCTTTAGTTTCCTGAATCTTCTGCTGGGTATTCCCACTTTCGATAATATACTTACGTTTTTCATCAAGTTCAGTACGTCTTCCTTCCAGAGACCGGATTTCATTCAATACCTGCATATAGGCATCCTGAAGAGCATTTACCTGAGAATCCAGTGCAGATGCCTGGTTTCTGTTTTCCTGAATTTTATTTTCAGAGACGAGAATATTTGTCTGATACATTGTGATTTCAGCATCAATATCAAATAAAGTTTTTTTGGCAGATTCAATATTTTCCTTGATTTCATCAATTTCCTGTAAAAGAACTGAAATTTCAATTTCTTCAAGTCTTGCTTTTTTTTCTCTGTAAATTTCAGCTTTTCTAGCCTGACGTTTTAAAGGAGATACCTGTTTTTCAAGTTCCAGTAAGATATCATTCGATCTGTCTAAATTATCTTTTGTGCGCTGTAATCTTACAATAGATTCCATGCGTTTCTTTTTATATTTGGCAACACCCGCTGCTTCTTCAAAAATACCTCTTCTGTCCTGTGGCTTGGCATCAGCAAAAGCTACGACATTACCCTGAGAAATGATAGAAAGAGAATCCCTGCCAAGACCTGTATCCAGAAATAAATCCACAATATCTTTTAATCGCACATTCTGTTTATTAATAAGATACTGCGCATCTCCAGAATCTCTGTAAAGCTTTCTTGTAACTTCGATTTCATCCTGTTCAGAATTCAGGATATGATTGGAATTATCAAAAACCAGTGTTACCTGTGCTGCATTCAATTTCTTTCTATCTGCGCTGCCTGCAAATATGATGTCATTCATTTTTTCGCCACGCATGCTTTTGGCACTCTGTTCACCAAGCACCCATCTTACGGCATCGGAAATGTTGGATTTACCACATCCATTTGGACCTACCACACCTGTAAGAGGCTGATCAAATTGAATAACCGTTTTATCCGCAAAGGACTTAAATCCCTGCATTTCAATTCGTTTTAGAAACATGAAAATCTCCTCAATTGCATCATAGAGTATAGCAAAATAAAGCAGTATTTAAAACAATGCGAACAATTACACAATCAAAAAAAGGTACTTTTCTCCAGTACCTTTCATCTTATTTTTTCTCTTCCAGTAAAGAGACAATCTTTTCAAGAGCAACCAGCTCATCCGATTTCTTAGGAGCTGCTGTTTCTTTTTCTTCTTCAAAAGCGCCTTTAATTTTATCTTGAACGAGCGAGAATACTCCCACTTCAATGCACGGCATAAGTGGTGAGATAAATCACTTTCCTGGCACTTTTTTGGTATAGGCCATATGCCATAATACTAGTGGTATTAGCATATACCGGAAAAGGAGAAGAATATGTATCATTCTGTGAATGTACAGGTAAAGCATGGAACTGCTTTGTTTCAATGGTGTGACTATAATGCTCACTGTGCCAACAACTTGTATAATGCT
>CAKVIS010000051.1 GCA_934754415.1 uncultured Bulleidia sp. | reverse complement strand
CCTGAAGATTATAGATGCCAGCAAGAAGTTTTCATAATCTCTGAGTGAATCTATCAACAGGTTTTAGGACTGAACCTTTTTTATTCAGAACTTAAATGTATCTTTTAAGCCAACCCACTTCTGATCTTTATCAGAAAGATTTAATGGTGTGCCATCTTCCAGAGTATATCCCTCTGCTGTTGCAGATCCTGGGTATTCTCCTTTTAACTGAGGCCATGTAATACCAATTTCCGGGTCATTCCATGCAAGACCACCTTCATCATTGGCATGCCAGAAATCATTCACCTTATAGCAGAACTCTGCTTCATCGCTTAACACAAGGAAACCATGAGCAAATCCTTCAGGAATCAGAAACTGTTTTTTATTTTCAGCTGTCAGTTCCACACCATACCATTTGCCATAGGTTTTAGAATCACTTCTTAAGTCTACTGCCACATCGAACACAGAGCCTCTGACAGCTCTTACCAGTTTGCACTGAGGATAGTGTTTCTGGAAGTGTAAACCTCTTAATACACCTTTTACGGACATGGACTGGTTGTCCTGAACAAATTTCACATCCAGTCCGGCTTCCTTCATATCATTCTCGTTATATGTTTCCATGAAGTAGCCTCTGTTATCTCCATGAACTGCAGGTGTGATAACACAAAGTCCTTCAATACCACCTACATTCTTCTCAACACTGATCTGTCCCATATTACAAATTCTCCATATCTAATTCATCAATATATCTCTTGACCGCATCCTGCCAGGAAGGTAACGGTGTAAAACCGTTTTCTGCCAGCTTGGATTTATCCAGTCTGGAATTAAAAGGTCTTGCAGCTTTACTCAATCCGTATTCTTCTGTAGTAACAGGTATGACTTTTGTAGTATATCCTGCATCCTTATAGATTTCTTTTGTGAAATCATACCAGGAGATATATCCACCTTCATTTGTGGCATGATAGTAACCGTATTTATCTGTTTCAATCATATCCACAAGTAATCTTGCAAGGTCAAATGTATAAGTAGGTGTACCAATCTGATCATTGACTACTCTGACTTCATCATGAGTCTTGCCTACTTTCAGCATTGTCTTGATAAAGTTTTTGCCATTTTTACCAAATACCCATGCAATACGTACAATAAAGTATTTTGATAAAGTATTGGCCACTGCAAGTTCACCTTCCAGTTTAGTCTGTCCATAGACATTCATTGGTTTATAGTCCTTGCAATCAGGATCCCATGGGTCTGTTCCCTGACCATCAAAGACATAGTCTGTAGAAATATATACCATCTTGGCGTCAATTGCCTTAGCAACATCAGCAATATTCTGTGTTCCACCGGCATTGATAGCTCTGACTTTCTCTACTTTATCATCATCTTCAGCCATATCTACAGCAGTCCAAGCTGCACAATGCACAATTACATCCGGATGAATGTCTGTGATGATTTTTGTGACAGCCTGTTTGTCTGTAATATCCAAAGACACATAAGGTGCTTTGGTTACAGCAGTTCCATCCTGTACACCTGCATATTCAGGAGCAATATCTGTACCAATACCTTCATATCCTCTTTTGGAAAGCTCATTCATGACATCATGACCAAGCTGTCCGCATACACCAGTAACGAATACTTTCATCAGTCGATTACTTCCTTCTTACCATACATTTCATTGTAGTAGTTCTGGTAGTCACCGGAAATGATGTCTTCCCACCATTCCTTGTTATTCAGATACCACTGAATTGTCTTCTTGATACCATCTTTGAACATTGTTTCAGGTAACCATCCAAGATCTGCATGAATCTTGGCAGGATCAATGGCATATCTCTGGTCATGACCAGCTCTGTCTGTAACATGTTCAATCAAAGATTCAGGCTTGCCTAATTCTTCAAGAATAATCTTCACAATATCAATATTTCTCATTTCATTATGTCCGCCGATATTGTAAACTTCACCAACTTTACCCTTACGGATAATCAGGTCAATAGCTTTACAATGATCCTCAACATATAACCAGTCTCTTACATTTAAGCCTTCTCCGTATACAGGAAGTTTCTTATCCGCCAGTGCATTGGCAATCATCAGCGGAATCAGTTTTTCAGGGAACTGATAAGGTCCGTAGTTATTGGAACATCTGGAAATTGTTACAGGTAAACCAAATGTTCTGTGATAAGCATTTACAAGTAAATCTGCCCCTGCTTTGGAAGAAGAATATGGGGAAGATGTATGTAAAGGTGTTGTTTCTGTGAAGAACAGGTCAGGTCTGTCTAATGGAAGATCACCATACACTTCATCTGTAGATACCTGATGATATCTCTTAACCCCGTATTTTCTGGAAACGTCCATCAGTACACTTGTACCGATAATATTTGTATCCAGGAAAATTTCTGGATTTTCAATAGATCTGTCAACATGACTTTCTGCTGCAAAGTTGACAACGATATCTGGCTTTTCATCCGCAAAGATTTTATCAATAGCTTCTCTGTCGCAGATATCTGTCTTATAGAATTTGAACTGAGGATTATCCATGACATCTTTTAATGTCTTCAGATTTCCCGCATAAGTTAACTTATCTACGCAGATGATTTTATCTTCCGGATGTTCCTTTAATTCCAGAAATACAAAGTTACTTCCGATAAATCCTGCTCCGCCTGTGACTAAAATATTCATACTGTTTATTTCTCCTTTTCCTGTTTATTAATTGGTCCCTGAATACTGTTATTTGCCAGATTTCTCAGATACTCCCCATAAGGGCTCTTACCATAGACATCTGCTGCAGCAAGAAGCTGTTCTTCATTGATCCATTTGTTATAGAAAGCAATTTCTTCCGGTACAGAGATACGAATTCCCTGAATATGTTCGATACTTCTGACATAGTTGGTAGCTTCTGCCATGGATTCAATAGTTCCTGTATCAATCCAGGAGAAACCTCTTCCTAATACCTGAAGATCAAGATCACCTTCTTCAAGATAGATCTTATTCAGATCGGTAATTTCATATTCGCCTCTTGCACTAGGTTCCAGCTGTGAAGCGTACTGTAATACTCTGTTATCATAGAAATACAAACCAACTACTGCATAGTTGCTCTTAGGGTGAGCTGGTTTTTCTTCAAGAGAAATGACCTTACCGTCTTCATCAAATTCTGCAATACCAAATCTTTCAGGATCATTGACATATTTACCGAAAACAGTAGCTCTGTGATTATCTTCTGCATTTCTTACTGCTTCTCTCAGCATTCTCCCAAAATGGTTACCATAGAAAATGTTATCTCCTAGAACCAGACATGCTGTGTCATCACCGACAAATTCCCTGCCCAGAACAAATGCCTGTGCCAGTCCATTAGGAACTTCCTGCACTTTATATTCGAAGTGCACACCAAATTCACTTCCGTCTCCCAGTAATTGTTCAAAGTTAGGGAGATCATGAGGGGTAGAGATAATCAGGATATCTCTGATACCTGCAAGCATCAATGTACTGATTGGATAAAAAATCATTGGCTTATCATACACAGGTAATAATTGTTTACTTGTTACACGTGTCAGTGGATATAATCTTGTTCCAGATCCACCGGCCAGAATAATACCTTTCATTATAGGCACCTCCATTACAAGTGTATCATAAAAGATGACGTAACGTCATCTTCAAGTATTTCTTTTCAAATTCCACAATTTCACATAATTGAGCAAAGAAAAATACCGGCATCTTTAGTGATAGTAAATCCCTTTTCAGCTTTCTCTTCTACAAACTGTTTAAATTCTCTGTATCTGTCCAGCAGGATGTGGTTCTGATTACCATGACAAGATAATATATAGGCAATAAGCGGTTCCGCTTCATTTACCTCTATTCTGTCTTCGTATTTTCTCATTTCCACTTGTTTAAAGTGTCTCTGTAAAATTTCCCTCCCATTTTCCAGTCCAAACACTTCATACAGACATTCATTGGACAATACAATGTCTTCATGAAATTCCTGCACAAGATCTGTAATTTCCTTCATATGTTTTGAACTGTAGGTACTGCAGGAAAAAGTGCCTTTTGGTCTTAGAACCCTCTTGCATTCTTTTATAACCGCATCCACATCCTCAAAGTAGAACAGCACATGATTGGCAATCACTATATCAAAGGTATGATCCTCATACGGAATATGATGGCAATCCACCTTTGCATAACTAAACCGTGTATCTTTTCCTATAGACTCTCTGGCATCTCTCAACATCCCTTCTGAGATATCTGTAAGGGTAATATGTATATTTTCCGGCAACACATGCAGATTTTCTTTCCATAAAGCTCCATTGCCACATCCTATTTCCAGTACACGGATATTCTCTTTTACCGGTAATTGCTTTAACATCCATGGAAACCACCCTTCTTTATTTACACCGTATTCAGAATGTAATCGAATACGTGCAGAAACATTTGTGGCATCCTGATATTGTGTCTTTAAGGACTGATCCACACTGGTCATATGAATCAGATCCAGCATCTTATTCCAGTGCATAGTTTCATGATTTTCAATAGCTTCTACCGTATCACATAACGCTTTATGTACATCTTTTAATTCCGAGATTCTTTCCTGTACAAGTTTCTTCTGAATCTGCAGAGAATCCAGAAGAAAATCCTCTTCAGCAGAACCCATTGTCATTTCACGAATATCATCCAGAGAAAATCCAAGATATTTAAACAGTAATATCTGCTGTAATCTTGCTAGATCTGCATCTGTATAGACTCTGGTGCCATTTTCCTTTCGATAAGACGGTTTCAATATATTCTTATTGTCATACCAGCGTATGGTACGTAAAGTCACATGTGCCTTCTTGGCAAATTGTCCGCTTGTATAATATTTCATATCTCTATTTAAGCACAAAAAAACCACATCTTTCAATGTGGTTTTTCAGGCGCCTTAAACAGGGCTCGAACCTGTGACACCCTGGTTAACAGCCAGGTGCTCTGCCGACTGAGCTATTAAGGCATCCGCATGAATTATTATACGCATCCTCAACTCAATTGCAAGCACTTTTTTATTTTGTTTCATCCAAAAGTTGGATTAAAGTCAGACCACAATAATACAGTTCCATCTGGAACCAGTTTTTAACGTCTTTAATTGTCTCTACAGTAGTGTCTTTACACTCACTGCCTGTCACATCATTTGTAAAATCTACAGTACAGGTACCCATAGATCCCTGATCACTCAACCAGTTATATACATAGTGAATCGTTCTGTTAGAATACTGGAACACATGTTTATCAAAGTCTATGAGGTACTGTTCATTATCGCTGTTAAAGTTGGATATATAGGTTCCATCTTCCTGCTTTGTATAATTCAGTCTGTTGACCAGTCTCTTCTTAAATGTAGCTTCTACACTGTCTTCTGGAGAATCATCGTCATCTGTTAATGTCACTATGGCATCTGTATCAATCTTATCTGTAGATACATAGCTCTTTTCAATTTCTTTTGTCTCATCTGAAATGATGACTTCTGTTGTGCCCAGACTGGAATATTCCACACTGGAATCATACGTCACATCTACTGTCTGTCCGGATAAAGTAATCGTACAGGTAAACACTGCCGTTTCTGACAGGAAATACCCGTTTTCATCAAAAGTGTCTTCCACCTTTCCTGATTTCACTTCAAAATCATCGTACTGATCCAAGCCATATTGATCATATCTGTTTAAAAGAATCTCTTTAGCAGCTTCTTTAGTCAGATTTACTGTACAGCCAGTCTCTTTCACACTTAAAGACTCTATCTGTTCTTCTGTGTACTTTATTGGTGTCAAGGGAACAAGAAGAATCTGTTTCAGATGGCTTTCGTCCATATCTTCATAATAGGTTACCCCATTAAAAGTACTGTACAGTCTTCCGTCATAGTAATCTCCTGAAAACTGAGATTGCATGCCATTTGCATCAATGTGCTGTGTATAGGTACTGGCATCGTTGCCAACCTGTAATACACCATCCATGGTATATGCACTCATGGAAGAATCACTGTAAGACATAGTATAGGTATTACTGACAGCTACAGTATAATTTTCAGAAAAAGAGGCAGTATCCACCATTTTTGCATAGTCTGCATACTCATCAGCAGTTGAGCTTACCGGTTGTGTGGTTTTACATCCTGTGCAAAGGCACAGGGATAAAAATGCTAAAATTTGTTTTTTCATATGCAAAAAGTATAGCAAATAAATATCGTTTCGTTTGTGAATCTTAAAAAAAGAAGCATTCCTGCTTCTTATACGTTAAATCTGAAGAATACAACATCTCCGTCCTGCATGACATATTCTTTGCCTTCAATACGAAGTTTACCGTGTTCTTTTAAAGATAATTCCGTACCATATTCCATCAGATCTTCATAACTGTAAACTTCTGCCTTAATGAAGCCTTTTTCGAAGTCTGTATGGATAATGCCTGCACACTGAGGAGCTTTCATTCCTTCATGGAATGTCCAAGCTCTGCATTCAGGTTCTCCTACTGTAAAGAATGTACGCAGACCTAACAGATGATACGCTGCCTGAATAATCTGATCCAGACCACTTGTTTCAATACCAAGGTCTTCCAGGAAAGCTACTTTTTCTTCTTTACTTAGACCAGACAGTTCTTCTTCTATCTTTGCACAAATGGCAATGCATTCACTGCCTTCTTTAGAAGCGTATTCTTTTACTTTTGCAAAATACGCATTGCCTGATGGATCAGCAATTTCTTCATCTGACATGTTAGCTACATAAATCACAGGTTTGCTTGTTAATAAACCGTAGTTCTTTAACATAGCTTCATCCTCTTCTGTAAGATCAAGCAAGCGGATGGAGGTGCCTGCTTCCAGTGCAGTCTTGAACTTTGTCAAAGAGTTCATTTCTTTCACAGCATCCTTATCTTTTGTCTGTGCTTTTTTAGCCACTTTACCGATTCTGTTTTCTACTGTATCCAGATCTGCAAGACACAGTTCCATGTTGATTTCTTCAATATCTCTGATTGGATCTACACTGCCTTCTACGTGTTCAATGTTCGCATCATCAAAACAACGTACCACATGTACAATAGCATCTGTCTGACGAATATTAGCCAGGAACTGGTTACCTAAGCCTTCACCTTTGGAGGCACCTTTTACAAGACCTGCAATGTCTGTAAATTCGAAAGTAGTATAGATGGTCTTCTTTGGATTAAACATCTTTACAAAATCATCCATTCTGTGATCAGGCACTTCTACTACACCTACGTTTGGTGCAATAGTTGCGAACGGATAGTTTTCCGCCAGTACCTGGCTGTTTGTGATGGCATTAAATAATGTGGATTTTCCTACGTTAGGCAATCCAACAATACCTGCTGTTAATGACATATATCTTATTCTCCCTCTGTATGTTCTACGACTTTTTTCAGTTTCTTTTCAAATATATACCGGTCAAACATGATGATAGCACCACATCCCTGACACTGAATCTTGATGTCTGCACCAACACGAATAATTTTCCACAGTTTACTTTTATGACATGGATGTTCTTTCTTCATCTCCACAATATCATTCAGTCCGTATTCCATTACCTGCATATATGTTCTCTTTCCTCATAAGATTGTAAAGTATTTAGAAGCAAAGCACAAATGGTCATTGGTCCAACGCCTTTGGGAACTGGAGTAATATAGCTGACTTTATCCAGAACATCCTGTGTATCCACATCACCACATAAATGTCCGTCCACTCTGTTAATACCCACATCTATGACTACTGCACCTTCTTTAACATATTCCGAACGGATTACCTGCGGTCTTCCCATTGCCACAACAAGTATGTCGGCATTTCTTGTAACAGACGCAAGATCCTTTGTTTTAGAATGACAGATAGTTACAGTCGCATTGGCATCCTGTAATAATCTTGCGACAGGATTACCCACAAGTCTGCTTCTTCCAACTACTACTGCCTGTTTACCTGTCAGATCCACATGTAAAGCTTCTAATATTTTCATAACACCGAGTGGTGTACAAGGCACAAATCTTGGTTCTCCTGAAAACAGATGTCCTATATTAATAGGATGTAATCCATCTACGTCTTTAGAAGGATCCATTTTCAAAATTGCCTGATTTTCATCCAGATGAGCTGGCAATGGCATCTGCAGCAGAATACCATCACAGTTATCGTTTTCATTACACTTCTGTATTTCTTCTTCCAGCTGAGATTGTGTAATCTGCTCCTCCAGATGATGAACTACATTTTCTATACCTGCCTGAAGGCATTTATTGTGTTTTCCCTTAATATAAGAAAGAGAGGCAGGATTATTTCCTACAATGATCGTATCCAGACGAGGTGCTCTTCTTCCCTGTAATCGATACGTATCTACTTTTGTCTTCATTTCAGCCACTAAAGTGCTGGATAATTCACTTCCATAGAACAATTCTCCCATATTTCTTCTCCTTCCTATGTATAATATCCGCTATTATACCTTATTCATCACTTCAAATCATCGGAATCCAGCAGAATCGTTACAGGTCCGTCATTTAATAATGTAACTTTCATATCTGCACCGAAAATACCTTCTTCCACTGTAAACCCAAGTTGTCTCATGTACTCGTTGAAGTACATATATAATTTGTTTGCATGATCGGGTTTACCAGCTTTGGAAAAAGAGGGTCTGTTTCCTTTATGACAGTCTGCATAGAGGGTAAACTGAGAAATGGAAAGAATAGCTCCATCTACCTGTCGCAGATCCAGATTCATTTTATCTTCATCATCTGTAAAGATACGTAATTTTGATATTTTATCTGCAACTTTTTTTACAATTTCCTCTGTATCATTATCTTCAATTCCGACCAGAATCATAAATCCTTTTTGTATAGCACCATGAGTTTTCCCGTCAATGACTACTTCCGCATGGCTTACTCTTTGTATTACTGTACGCATATATCTTCCTTCTTTCGCACCTTATTGTACCAAATATCCGACCAATACTGCACATTTGATTATTAACACGACAATTTTTGCGTTTTGTCGTGTTTTTCTTGTGGTAATGTGGGACACGTATGTGAATTCACACCATAAACTTGTAATTTCTTAAGATTTATTGTTTGATAGGGACATGTTGATGAGAAAAATGAACAAAAAACCACTAAAGGGAATCGCAGTTTCACTGGCAAGCTTCATGCTTTTAACAGGCAGTGCGCTTCAGGTTTCCGCAGAAGAAACTACATCAAGTAATCCTATTCTTGATGCAAGCAATGGAAGTATTGCCATCTACGAACTCGACATGAACGACCAAACTCCAATGGATACACTCAAGCAGGAGGTCATTACCAAATATGTAGACAGTGATCCAACATTGAGTTTAGATGACATTGACATGGAAAAATCCATTGTCGTAACTAACGCATTTGACCGTACAAAGTCTGGATTACAGTCTGTAAACGTAAGCTTAGACATTGTAAAAAAAGGCGAAAACGTAACACAGCAAAACACAGTTGGATATGATTTTACAGAAAAAGCTGCTATTAAGTTAGTTGAACCAGAAGGTCCGCAGATTATTCTGAAATCTACTGAAGTAACTATTGATCTTGGAAGTACATTTAACTATTCTGATAACCTGGGTATTGTACAGACATCCGATGGAAAGCTTCCTGTTATGAAGGAAACTGACAATGTAGATGTCAATACTGAAGGTACATATAGTTGTGATGTGACTGCTATTGATGCCAAAGGTGAAAAAACAGAAGTAACATTCACAGTAAACGTAAAGAAACCTGCCGAAGTGATTCGTGCTGAAGAAGAAGCAGCCGCTGCCGCAGAAGCTGCAGCTGCAGAAGAAGCCGCAAGACAGGAACAGTTAGCACAGGAACAGGCCGCTGCCCTTGCAGCATCTTATGCAAACTTAGGTGCAGGATTAGCTGCTAACGCTGATGCAAGTTCCATTGTCTCCTATGCCTTATCCTTTGTAGGTGTTCCATATGTATGGGGTGGTACTACTCCTGCCGGATTTGACTGTTCTGGTTTTACACAGTTTGTCTATGCACAGTTCGGCATCTCCATGGCACACAGTTCCTATGCTCAGGAAAATATGGGTACACTGGTTTCTATTGATAACGCACAGCCTGGCGACCTTGTCACATGGAACGGACATGCAGCTATCTATATCGGTGGCGGTAATGTTGTGAATGCCATGAGTTATGGTACAGGTGTTGCAGTATGTTCTATCTATGCCATTGGTAATGGCAATATGCAGATTCATCGTTTATAAGAAACTTATTAAGACTGCCTGACAAGCAGTCTTTTTTTATCCGGTTTTGTTCTCCAGGCCTTTCAAAATCCTGTATAATAGAGGCCTATGGAAAACTTAATGATTAACAGTGCTCTTTTAGACATATTTGATTTTCCATCCAGAAATATCGTTCTTTCTGAAGAAACAATGAATCTGGATGATCGCATGGTGGAAAAGTATGTCAGATCTCAGATTGTAAAATGCTTTCAGGATATCCGTTGCCAGGATGGCTACTTTCACGAAGAAAGTACTTTTCTGAATACGCTGAAAAGCTATACACGATTACCTTCTTTCTCTTCAGAACTGGCCGAAACTTTCATTACACCATATAAAGATCAGATAGACACAAGTTTTGACGTTCTATATGTGGATTTTCAATGTGATGATGTGCCATATATCGGCATGTTCTTTCTCGAGAGTCAAAGAGCTATTACCCACTACACACAGATCAGTGATCAGCTGTATAACACAGTTGTCCCAAGTACATGTGTTTTACCTTCTACAAGTAAGAAGCTGAACACATTTGCCATTATTAACAGAATCAACTACAACATTAAATATTGTGATGTGAAACAATGGCCGGAATCTGTGCCGGATTTCCTGCAAAAACAGATATTAGATTGCACCAGTGAGAAATCAAAAAAGGAAATTTTGGAAGATGTGCAGGCTATTGTAGAGGAAGTTGCAGAGCAAAGTGAAGAAAACAACACCGTTGTCCTTTCAAAATTCAAAAACTACGTCAAAGAAAACAGTGAAATCTCTGATACCTTATCTTTTGATTCCATTGCAAAACATGTATTCCCGGAATCCAAAGCTTTACAGGATTCCTTTCATGCCAAGGCAATAGAGAAAGAGCTTCCTAAAGAAGTAGAGTTACCTCCTCAGTCTGTCCAGAGAACCATGAAAAACCAGCGAATCAAAACAGATACGGGTATTGAACTATCTTTCCCTACTACTTACTTTCAAAGCCCGGAATACATTGAATTTATCAACAAACCCGATGGAACTATCTCCATTGAAATCAAAAACATAGGGAAAATCATTCCTAAAGGATAATCACCAGTGGTGATTATTTTTTTATCTTGAACAAGCGAGAATACTCCCACTTCAATGCACAGCATAAGTGGTGAGATAAATCTCTTTTCTGGCACTTTTTTGGTATAGGCGATATGCCATAATACTAGTGGTATTAACATATACCGG
>CAKVIS010000050.1 GCA_934754415.1 uncultured Bulleidia sp. | reverse complement strand
CAGCTCTCAAACTGGGAACCTGACAGATCATCCGAAGATATGCTTTAGAACGAGCAGAAATTACACAGCTCTCAAACCTC
The DNA here is from genome assembly GCA_934754415.1 of uncultured Bulleidia sp. GTDB lineage: Bacteria > Bacillota_I > Bacilli_A > Erysipelotrichales > Erysipelotrichaceae > Bulleidia. The sequence goes on along the minus strand of CAKVIS010000050.1, from coordinate 11,339 downwards.
TTCGGTATATCTTAAGCAGTATTCCCAGCTTTAGAACGAGCAGAAATTACACAGCTCTCAAACTGGGAACCTGACAGATCATCCGAAGATATGCTTTAGAACGAGCAGAAATTACACAGCTCTCAAACATGGTAGTAATACTGATGTGCGGTATGTTAGCTTTAGAACGAGCAGAAATTACACAGCTCTCAAACTTTGGCTGAATGTAATAAATCTTTATTATGGCTTTAGAACGAGCAGAAATTACACAGCTCTCAAACGTACCACCTAAGTCCTCAATGGTCAAAGGAGCTTTAGAACGAGCAGAAATTACACAGCTCTCAAACGATTCCAGAAGTATGTCGATTTTAGTACCAGCTTTAGAACGAGCAGAAATTACACAGCTCTCAAACATGATATTAAATGCAAGTAGCTAGCAATTGCTTTAGAACGAGCAGAAATTACACAGCTCTCAAACAGGCTCTGGATTGCGTTTGCATCATATCCTGCTTTAGAACGAGCAGAAATTACACAGCTCTCAAACAATATAAAGGAACGAAGCGGTTCAAGCTGTTGCTTTAGAACGAGCAGAAATTACACAGCTCTCAAACCGCTATTTCAAAAGAACTGGTTATCATGTAGCTTTAGAACGAGCAGAAATTACACAGCTCTCAAACGTGGCACACCAGGTAGCGGTAAAAGCATGCGCTTTAGAACGAGCAGAAATTACACAGCTCTCAAACATGCATTGCGGAAAGCATACAGGGGAGGGAGCTTTAGAACGAGCAGAAATTACACAGCTCTCAAACTAGTAGTCTCTTTCATCTTTCTTAAGATAGGCTTTAGAACGAGCAGAAATTACACAGCTCTCAAACTTGGAAACGGTCAGATAGTAGAAGCTCAATGGCTTTAGAACGAGCAGAAATTACACAGCTCTCAAACATAAAAGTGGTATTTTGAGGGGCAGAATACGCTTTAGAACGAGCAGAAATTACACAGCTCTCAAACAGTGCCACGGGCGCCCGTAATAGTAACAAAGCTTTAGAACGAGCAGAAATTACACAGCTCTCAAACAGGCAAACGGTGAAGTTCTTGCAGATGGTGGCTTTAGAACGAGCAGAAATTACACAGCTCTCAAACGTCCATATTACGCTATCCTTTCTATGTACAGCTTTAGAACGAGCAGAAATTACACAGCTCTCAAACTTCAATTTGAAGGTGAACCTTGCAGAACAGCTTTAGAACGAGCAGAAATTACACAGCTCTCAAACCCACTTGGCAAGAATAGCGACACGCTGGACGCTTTAGAACGAGCAGAAATTACACAGCTCTCAAACTCGATAGACTGTAAGTGTTTAGTTGCAAGCTGCTTTAGAACGAGCAGAAATTACACAGCTCTCAAACTAGTACTCTCTTTCGTCCTTTTTAATATAGGCTTTAGAACGAGCAGAAATTACACAGCTCTCAAACAGCCAATATACGCACGGGAATACAACGACAGCTTTAGAACGAGCAGAAATTACACAGCTCTCAAACACTACCTGGGAGTTAGTGAGCATATCGTAAGCTTTAGAACGAGCAGAAATTACACAGCTCTCAAACAACGTGCTTGTTGATGACTGCCCTCTCAGCGCTTTAGAACGAGCAGAAATTACACAGCTCTCAAACTTTGAGATTTTAACGTACATGTCATATACGGCTTTAGAACGAGCAGAAATTACACAGCTCTCAAACCAAGTCTTCAATGTATGGGGTTCTTCTCCAGCTTTAGAACGAGCAGAAATTACACAGCTCTCAAACCTCAAATGTTTGATTTCCGTGTTTCCAGCGTCCTGGACTGCTAATTCTTATACCTATTATAATACACATAGATCTTTATCTATAATAGTCAAATGAGATATATCATCTAATTCTTCGTGTTGATGTCTTTCAATCATTAAAAGTGGAATCTTTTTATTTTGAAAGAACTTCATCAATTCCACGTATTCTTCATGGTCGACATAATCTTTTAAATTAATAGTTACTAAGAGTTTGAAGTTCAATAATTCAAATGCTGTAGAGATATATTCTGTAAATCTATCCCAGAATTCATATTCAGAAAAATCAAATGAAAAATCAAGAAACTTAACCACATCTGTAAAAGATATAGCAGATTTAAATGATACTGAATAAGGTAAACTGTTCATGATTTTCACACCCAATTCATTAATATCCCCTATCACTTTTTCTTTACCATCAATTTCCGAATAATTAGAAACGATGATATTGGTGAGTTTTGTTTTCAGTTGTTTAGAATATGTATCGTAGTTAAAAATATCTGTTAATACCATTGTGTATTTCGATAACGATAAAATCTTTGTATCACTTTCTGACAAAACAAACTCACCAACATCAACTTCCGATTGCAATATTAAAGCTTGTAAAACATCTTTGAATACATGTGGATTTTCAATCACTAGCGTTTCAGGATTTTCATCAGATAATTCAATCACATCAAAATAATGAGGATTTACAAGTTTCATAAAACTATCATCCTTTCAGAAGAATCAATAATATCACTATGTTTATCTCCAATGACCATTTCCATATTGGCATATTGCTTTTCAGTGACTGTAAGTATTTGTACTAATCCAGAAGATGGTTTATTGTGTTTGATTTTCATAATCATTGCGTTAGCTGCATTTTGATTCATAGCCAATTTACAATAAACAGATTCCTGCATCATCACATACCCATCCTGCACTAAAAACTTTCTAAATCTTGTATATGCCCTTCTGTCTTCCGGAGATAGAGTCGGAAGGTCAAAGAATACTATCACTCTCATATATCGACATATCATATTCAGGAAACTTTATAATCGTTGGATTACAATCTGTAACGGCATCCAGTACACTTTTAACGTAAATAGATAATGCATTAGTAAAGTATTGTTCTCTTCTATCAATAATCACTTTCTTATTAAGAAAACTAACTATCTTCATCTTTGTATCATGGTTCAGTTCAGTTTCTTTTAAGTGAATCACTATCTGATCCACAAAAGGTCTGAATGGTTCCATGACATCACTGGCAAGATTAAACTCATTAAATACATTATTATGAAATATACCTATTTGTGTAAGATACCCATTGACTGTTACTTCTCTAGCAACAGTAGACATTAAAATACTATACCCGTAGTTTAAAGCTGCATTAGTAAAACTACTGTCTTGATTTCTTTCTCTGCTAAAATCTTTGCCAAACAGTGCATTAAAATAAACTTTAGCTGCATGCCCTTCTCTATTAGACACATCTCCAATTTCTATCTGTGGCAGATAAGACTGTAGCTTTTCTGAAGCTTCTTCTCTATCGTTATGTGCTAATACTGCACTCTGTCCTAAAATCTTTGCATAAATAATCTTTTGCCAGATAAGTGCTCTTGCCTCTTCGTTCCATATTATCTGAGAGCGAATTACTCTGCTGGTATCATAGGATCCGTATAAAGAATGATACATTCCATGAGGACAACGTTTATTGTCGCAGAAGATGACATTGACATTCTTATTTGCCAGTTCTACCAGCAAATAAGAAGTCAATGATACATTCGTATTTTCTATGATTAATACATTAATCTCATCAATGTATATTCTCTTTACATCTTCTTTAGAGCGAATACATAAGTATCCCATCTTATAGTCTAGTTTTACAGTATTAGAAATAACTACTGTACGCCATCCCATAATTTATCCTTTCAATAAATCTACTTTCACTTCATAAAGACCTGTTACAGATTGATTGATGAGATATGCAGAAGTAAGATTACTTATTTTATTATTAAAAATAATAATTCCTGATGATTTCTTTTTCGTTAGTTCTTCTAAATGTGCGCTTTGTCTATCACATTTAAAAAGTTTTATCATTTCGCAAATAAGTTCAGCTTGTTTTTGACATCCAAAATCGTTAAATTTATCATTTGCCTTTTCTAAATCTTTTACCACACCATAATATAAAGCTAAATAAGGTGATGATTTTAATCGACCCTCTAGCCATTTATACATTCTCACATTGCTCTCTCGAGATATCACATCATATTTAGTAATCTCAAGTTCTTTCTTAGCCACAGCACATCTCATCATATATTTGTTTAATGCCTTTAAATATGAAGAATGCTCATCGTCAATTGCAAATTCATATGCATGTTTGCAAACATAATAATCGTTGGTACGACCTGTAAGCATAACCCTAGAACCATTCAACTCAAACAAAGCCGAATTCAATATCTTCTTCACAATGATTCTTGGTTCCTCAAGGTGGAGTATATCTTTGCAGTAAGCGATTGGATCTTTTTCATATTCTTTTAATGCATACAGGTATACAGGAAGGATAGCTCTGACTCTCTTCTTTTTGTCTGTATATTCTGCCACAAAGAAATAAGAACCTGTAATTTTATTGTATCCACCGTATTTATTGATATCTAAACCTTGTTTAATTGGTAATTGACCCTTTCCTTTTGGCATGATTTGAAGATCATACAGTTCACCTTTTTGCTGATATGGAGCAAAGGTAACAATCGGAGTATTCTTGTATACATATTTATATACAGTCTGAATGGTGCCAGTAAGAACAGATTTATCCTGATGAATTCTGTACTTTCCGCTTTCCTTATGTGTTGGAGCAACCCACGCACCAGGAGTATTAAATTCAAACACTCTGTTTAAACTGTATTTATCCTGTTCTTCCATAATACGCTTAAAGAAGTTTTCAGTGAACTTTGTATCAAACACATTACCAACAACAATATTCAGATAGGCATCTTTTGCGTGGTGGTAATCATTAACATTTCTGAATTTTGGAATCTGATATGTCTGTCTGAATCTTGAAACATTTCCTGCCTTGGAATACACAATTTTAGTATCAGGATATTCTGCATTTAATATAGTTGCCAGTGCTTTTGTGGACTGCTGTGTTTCTACAATCTGTCTTTGTACAAACTGAGATAATTCATCTTCAGTAAGAGGTGTTGCTCTTTTCAGTCTGTTATATTTCTTATCTGAGATTAGTTTCTTCTCATGTAAAAGCGTCCAGAAAGAATACATCTTTTTTCTGACATCTTCATTAATTGGGTAATGGTCTGTCTTATCACGATTTTCTACGCTCCGTACCAGAACTCTGTTATCAAGACTATCATCGATGACTTTAGACTGAGGGAAAATATGGTCAATATCATATGTCTGATCATTTCCAAGCAACATTGCAAGGTCTATAGGCTCACCTGTATACATACATTTCCCCATCTGTGTGTAATAGAGATAGAGCTTATCGCTTCTTAAATGCTGATCTGTTTCTTTATCCAGACGTTCTTGCAGTTCATCAAAATCAGGAGTTAATTCTTTTGCCTGTTCCTTACAGGAAACATAGAGTTTTTTCAATTGTTCTTTTCTGGATTCCGTGCGTTTTTTCTCCATCTCCTTGGAACTAGTACGTGCCATTTCAATAAAGATTTTCTCTGGAGCAGATTTCTTGATGTCCACAATTTCATCTACAATACGCATTGTCTGCCAGATACTTCTTCTTACTGCAGGAGCAATATACAATTCATCCAGTTTATCCTTCAAGGAATTCTGTAAACCAAAGTGTTCATCACGATATTGTTTTGCTTCTGAATTAAAGTCATATGGTTTTGTCATTAACATCATCAGGTTGTTATTGGTGTTCCATAACATATCCATGATGTTGAACATTTCACCCGTCTTCTTATCAGTATGATAGACTTTTGTCAGGAATTCTTCAGACACTCTTCCCCAGTCTTTATAGTTCAGACGCAGAACATGTTTCTTATCGCTTTCATCCAGGCCTTCTGTATGCTGATCCAGCCATTGTTTCAGCATCTTTTTATCAGATCCATATACAAGAATATGTTCAATAATATCTTCGACCTGTTGCTTATTATTGGTTTTAGCAAGAATATTCTTAAAGTCATGGTAGGATTTCATATTGGAATTAATCTGATCATCCACACCTGATATTTCATCTTTATCTTCATCTTCAATCATACCATTAGCAAGCATGTAGTTTTTAATGGCTTTCTTAGTCAGTTTTTTCTTATTATTTAAGAATAAATCAGTATAGATTTTCTGTTTATTTTCCACAGAAATCGGATGTCCGTTCACCTTCAGATTATTTATTTCATTCAGTACAGTATATTTACTGTAAAGCAAAGAATCCTTTGGGAGAACCGGTTCACCTGTATAGGTACATTTACCAATCAGATTCTTCATGAACTTTTTAGCACTTGCCTGAAGATCTACAACTTCTGTAAAATTCCAAGGATAAATAACTTCATCTTTTCTTTCAAGCCATGCTTTATTGGAATCAGCAGGCTTTGCTAAAGGTCCTACATAATAAGGAATTCTGAAAGTCAATAAACTGATAATCTTATCTTCTGTTGTAATACCATCTTTACCTTTTTCTGACAGGAAAGGAAGGTATGTTTTTGCATTGTTTAAAATCTTCTTCAATTCTTTCAATTGTAACTGATATGGTACCAAACCATTTTCTTTACCTTTCAGTTTTGTTAAGAATGTACCATTCTCAATTTCCGTATAAACTCTTCTTTCTTCTTCATTCTCAGAGTCCTTCATTTCTCCGGTATATTTCTTTAAGAATTTACAGAAATCTTCCTGAGAACACATTTTATCGGATTTCCCAATATAAGAAGGTAAATTATGAGTCTTATCATTCTTAACATTAAAGATTAAATCATAAGTATCTTTTGTAATTTCCTGTGCTTCCAGTTTTCTGATAAAGAAATCTTTCAAGATTCTCAAATCACCCTTTTGCTTGTCTTCAGACTCATGCTTACCCTTATTTTTATTATACAATCTGACTTTGGCATCGGAAAGATAGGCATCCTCACCAAGTATTTGATTTAATCTTGCTAAATCATAGATTTCTTTAGCATCAAAAATTACCTGCACATTATCTTCCAGGATATCAGAAAGAAGATCATATTGACTGTCTAAATCATCCAATAAAGAAACACTCTTGATTTCAGCTTCTTTTAAATCATCTTCTTTAAAGAGTTTATATAAATCTACCTTCTTACCAGAGAAAAGCTCCAGCAATGAAACCATATCTACTGCAGAATCTTCTGATTGTTTAACTTCACCATAAGCTACTTTCAACTCTTTTGCTTTTTCTGTTCTGTTTTTCTGACTCATCAAAATATCTTTGAATGCCTTTATATCTTCAGGTTCAAAAGAAATATCCTTTCCTGCAAGATATTCTTTAAAATCTGCAATAGACATGTCTAATGTTTTAGCATCATCAGAATCAGATGCTTCATATAAGAAATGACCTCTGCTTTTCAAGATATGATGTATAGCTAAAAATACCAGCCTTACATCATGAGGTTCTGTTGAGTGCAATAATTCCTGTCTTAAATGATAAATAGTTGGATATTGTGTAAGATAATCTTTATCTGTGTAATCAGGATCATTAAACAAAGCATAATGACATGCACTATCCGTTTTATCTTCTGCATATAAATTACTGTCATGCATTCTAATAAAGAACGCTGGATCCTTTTTCATAATTTCATTATTAAATAGTGTTTCCAACAATAATAAACGCTTCTTTGTACGTTCCAGCCTTCTTCTTGTACCTCTTGCGAGCCTTCTTGCAGAAGCATCTTGCGCCTCATCAAACAGACGGGCACCCCACATGTGCTTTCCTTTAAATTTGGATAGATTGTACTCTTTGTCAGTAACAGCCCATCCACAGGAGCTTGTGCCCACATCTAATCCTAGATAGTATTCTCCTGCTTTTTGATTGTTTCCGTTCTTTTTCATATACTCTTCCTTTCTACCTATTGACATTTATTTGAAAATAGACTATAAATTAATTGCTTTAGAAAGCAGAAATTACACAGCTAAGTTCAAATAAGCTTTTAGCGAAATTATCGGTTATCCGAATTCACAATGTGTGAACGATAAACTCTCGACGGAGAGTTTTTTCTTTTGCCATCAGCATTATCATTGGTTTTTAAATACACTATATTCATAATACCACGTGGGTGCCAAAATTGTGCCTGATAGAAAAAATAATGATATATTTATATTTTTTATTCTATGAAAAGCAAAAAATCTCTTTCATAATCCAAAAAAACAGATGATTATGACAATCACCTGTTGTGTAATTCTTTAGCTGTTCTGTTTCTTACAGACAAGCTTTATAGATATTTACAATGTCTTCTGCTGTTAATGGTACAAATGCATTTGCAAGTCTGTCATTTCTGTTAGCATGTTCAGCCATTTCCTTAAAGTGTTCTTCATTGATGTTAAGTTCAGTTAATGTGGAAGGAATACCACAGTCTTTAAAGAACTTTTCCAGAGCATCAATAGAATCCTTAATGAGTGCATCTTCATCAGGAGTATCCATTCCCATAACATTCTTGGCAAACTTCACAAATCTTGGTTTGCTTGTAGGATCCTTCTGTAAGATATACCGCATCCATCTAGGTGTTAAAATAGCTAATCCCACACCATGCGTAATATCATAATACGCACTTAATTCATGTTCCATCGCATGACATGGCCAACCTGTAGATTGTTTACCATATTCAGGAATACCGGAACATGCAATAGAAGAATCTGCCATTAAATTAGCACGTGCTTCATAATTGTCAGGCTGTTCCAAAGCAACAGGAAGATTCTTCATAACTGACTTCAGTATAGTTTCAGCAATACCATCGGATAAGTCAGAATCCATGGTTCTGGAGAAATAGCCTTCAAAAATATGAGACATAATATCTGCAGAACCTGCAGCTGTCTGATATTTAGATACGGAGTATGTATAGACAGGATCACAGATAGAAACAGATGGGAATGTAAATGTATTTCCTAGTTTTTCTTTTGTTTCGAGATTGGAAATCACACCACCATCATCAAATTCACTGCCTGTAGCACTCAATGTCAGAATATCTACCAAAGGTAAAGCCTTACGTAATCCTTCATGTTTCTGTACCATTTCCCATAAGTTACCTTCATAGTACACACCTGCACAGATAGCCTTGGCACAGTCAATGGTGCTTCCTCCACCTGCCGCAAGTACTACATCAATATGGTGTTCTTTACATAACGCAACACCCTTTTCTACTGATGTAATTCTAGGATTAGGTTCAATACCTCCACATTCAACAACAGTATATCCACCCTCTTTCAGGATAGACATGATTTCATCATATAAACCTATCTTTTTGATGGATCCTCCACCATACGCTAATAATACATTCTTACCAAACGGTCTTAATGATTCATCCAAATGAGCAATAGCACCCTTACCAAAATGCATCTTTGTCGGAATATCATGTGTAAAGTTCAACATATCGTCATACCTCTTTCTTACAGATGTGATTTTATCACGAAATTATGTTTGTCTTTTATAAGATGCTCAAATATTGTGATACAAAATTCCAATCGTCCTGTATACATCAAAGAATGTAAAAAATGTGTGTTACACTAAATGGTATTATGTAAAGAGGAGGTAAACTATGAGTAAAAATACAATGGTAAAAGATCTGACAGAAGGTTCAGTCCCTAAGTTGCTGTTTGCTTTTGCTGCTCCGTTATTTGTGTCCAATGCCTTACAGGCTATTTACAATATTGTAGATATGATTGTTGTAGGGCAGGTGATTGGAGGATCCGGCATGTCTGCCGTCAGTACAGGAGGAAATATTCTTCACCTGTTAACATTTGTGGCCATGGGCTTTTCAGGAGCAGGACAGGTCATCATCGCAAGAGAAGTAGGAAGAAAAGATCATGAAGCTATAAAGAAAACAATTGGTACATTATTTACTCTGTTATTTACTATAGCTCTAATCATTTCAGCAGGCTGTTATATCTTCAGAGATACTTTATTACAGTTAGTAAACACCCCTGCTGAAGCATATGATTACACCATGGATTATACAGTTATCTGTATTCTGGGATTGATTTTCATCTACGGATATAATGTTGTTTCTGCCATCATGAGAGGTATGGGAGATTCTAAAAGACCGTTTATGTTTGTAGCGATTGCAGCTGTCATCAATATAGTTCTGGATATTGTCTTTGTAGCTTACCTGCATATGGAAGTAGCAGGCGCAGCATGGGCAACTGTCATTGGTCAATCTTTCAGTTTCCTGTTTGCATTTGTGTATCTGTACAGACGTAAGGAAGACTTCGGATTTGATTTTAAATTACAAAGCTTCAAACCAGATGGACAGGCAATGGCAAAGATTTCTGCATTAGGTATACCAATGGCTTTACAATCTGCTTCCATTTCTATTTCTCAGACAGTAGTTGCAGCATGGGTAAACTCCTTCGGTATCATCTACAGTGCTATTGCAGGTATTATCAGCAAGCTGAATATGATGATGGGTATCATGTCCAACTCCATCACTACAGCCGCAGCAAGTATGATTGGTCAGAACCTTGGTGCTAAAAAGTATCATCGTGTACCAAAGATTCTTGCCTGGGCATTTGGTGGATCTCTTGTATTAGCTATTATCGGAAGTATTGTAATTAAATATGATCCAGATATGATCTTTGGAATGTTTACCTCTGATGCGGATGTTCTTGCACAGGCTTCTGTCATCATCTTACCTGCTATCCTGAATTTCTTTGGAGCAGCTACAAGATGTTTTGCTTTTGGCATCATCAACGGATCCGGCAACTCCAAATTAAATCTTTGTGTAGCTATTCTGGATGGTATGATTGCACGTGTAGGATTAGCTTATCTTCTTGGATGGCTGTTAAACATGGGCCCTAAGGGATTCTGGTTAGGAGATGCCCTTGCAGGATTTATGCCACTTGTCATAGGTGGAGTTTTCTATCTGACAGGATACTGGAAAAAAGAAGAGAAATAATTGTTACTTATACAATATCTTCATCATAACACTATTAAGAATGTATATACCTGACAGTAATGTTCAATACTGCCAGGTATTTTTTCTTTGTCATTAAAAAGTCTTTTCCAAAAGAAAAACGATAAGCAAGATACTCATCGTTCATCCTTTACTTAAAAACAGGTTCTTTTACTCTTCCTTCTACAACAGGAATAATTTCATCAGATAAGGAACTTAAAGACTCTCCATCATGACAGGCTAAAACTATCAAAGCGCCTCTTTCCTTATGTTTGAATATGATCTTCTTTACCTTCTCTACGCTTTCTTCATCCAAGGCATTAAATGGTTCATCTAATAAGATGATATCCGGATTCTCCATGAAGCAGCATGCTAATCCTAACTTCTGTTTCATACCTAAAGAGTATTTTCTATAGGTTCTTGTATCATGAGGATCCAGACCTACTTCCATCAGTGCATTTTCTATATCTTCTTTTGTAGC
>CAKVIS010000049.1 GCA_934754415.1 uncultured Bulleidia sp. | reverse complement strand
GCTAATACCACTAGTATTATGGCATATCGCCTATACCAAAAAAGTGCCAGAAAAGTAATTCATCTCACCACTTATGCACATGCATTGAAGTGGGAGTATTCTCGCTCGTTCAAGATAAAGTACAGCGAAAGCTGTTTTTTTTTTTTTTTTTTCTGTTAAAAAAGACATTTCAACAATGTGAAATGTCCCTTGGCTTATTCATAAATCGGATATTTTTTAACAAGAGTATCGACATCTTTGAGAATATCTTCTTTCTTGTTTTCAAAGTCTGTAGCTACTTCATACAGGCACTTTGCAATGGTATCCATATCTTCTTCCTTAAAACCTCTGGAAGTGATGGCAGCTGTACCGATACGTACACCACTTGTTACAAAAGGAGACCGAGGTTCGTTTGGAATGGTGTTCTTATTTAAAGTGATGTGTACTTCATCACAGTTGTTCTGCATCTGTTTGCCTGTGATATCAAAATTAGTCAGATCTACAAGTACAAGATGGTTGTCTGTGCCACCGGAAACTAATTGGAAGCCATATTTCTTTAAACTTTCTGCAAGTGCAGCACAGTTTTTAACAATCTGTGTCTGGTAGTCTTTAAAGGATGGCTGCAGAGCTTCTTTAAAGCAGACTGCTTTACCTGCAATGACATGTTCTAACGGACCGCCTTGCGTACCTGGGAATACTGCTTTGTTGAAGTTGTATTTTTCATTTGCTTCTTTTGTTGCAAGGATAAATCCGCCTCTGGGTCCTCTTAAAGTTTTATGAGTGGTAGAAGTTACCACATCTGCAATACCGACAGGACTTGGATGTAATCCTGCTGCGACAAGTCCGGCGATATGTGCCATATCTACCCATAATACAGCACCGACTTCATCTGCAATCTGACGGAATCTGTTGAAATCAATGATACGAGGATAAGCACTGGCACCTGCACAGATCATTTTAGGCTTACATTCTCTGGCAATGCGTTCTACTTCATCATAATCAATGAATCCTTCATCATTGACACCATAATGTACAGCATTAAAGTAAGTGCCTGAAATATTGACCGGAGAGCCGTGTGTTAAATGACCTCCGGTATCGAGTCCCATACCCAGAAGGGTATCTCCTGGTTTCAGAATAGCAAATTGTACTGCCAGATTGGCATTGGCACCAGAATGAGGCTGTACATTGGCATATTCTGCGCCAAATAATTTCTTCACTCTGTCTATGGCCAGGGTTTCTATTGTGTCCACATTGGTGCAGCCTCCATAGTATCTTTTACCACTGTATCCTTCGGCATATTTATTGGTGGCAACCGAACCCATGGCCATCATGACTGCAGGTGAGACAATGTTTTCACTGGCAATCAGTTCAATGGTGTTTTGCTGGCGTGTGAATTCTGCTTCAAGAGCTTTTCCTACTTCTTCGTCTTCTTTACAGACGACGTTCATGGCTTCTTTAACTATGTTCATATATGTATGGTCCTCCATTAAAGCCATTATAATCACTTCTTTGAGGAAAACAGCTGAAAACGCACAATTTGTAATAAGTTACAGAAATATCTTTGAAACATGTTACATAATAAAAAAGATGGCATCGCCATCTTCTTCATTTCCAAATCCTAAATTATTGCTTTACGACGTTGGAAGCTTGAGGTCCACGGTCACTCTGTGTGATATCAAAACTTACAGCTTGACCTTCATCCAGGGTTTTAAAACCATCAGACTGAATTGCAGAGAAGTGAACGAATACATCTGTTCCGTCTTCAGCTGTGATGAAACCATAGCCTTTTTCTGCATTAAACCATTTTACTTTGCCTGTTGCCATTTTCTTGGTCTCCTATTCTTTTGTACCCCGTATTGTAAAGCAATGAAATACTATACAACTTAAAATACAACTAAAAGATAACACGTATACGTGGTTTCTTCAAGGGCAAAAGTGGTTTGCGTACTAGATTTTATGTACGCTTACAGATATAATAGGAAAGCAAAAGCGATGAAGAGAAGAGTATATAGTAACAGTACTGGAGAGAACAGGTGGCTGGTGAAAACCTGAAGTACTGAAGTTATAGAAGATGGTCTTGGAGCTAACTATATGACAGGTAATATAGTTCGTAGATGTTACGTTACAACAAAGAGTGGTCTGATAATCAGACAAGATAAAGGTGGTACCGCGTGCAAGACGTCCTTTCATGAAGGGCGTTTTTATTTTTAAAGGAGGACATTATGGAAAATAAGGGTAAGTATTACATTACTACTGCAATTGCCTATACCAGTGGTAAGCCACATATTGGCAATGTCTATGAAATCGTACTGGCAGATGCTATTGCTCGTTATAAGAGAATGACAGGCTATGATGTACGTTTCCAGACAGGTACAGATGAACATGGTCAGAAGGTAGAAGAAAAAGCACAGGCTGCTGGTAAGACACCAAAAGAATTTGTGGATGAAGTCAGCAACATCATCAGACAGCAGTTTGACGTTATGAATGTATCTTATGATAAGTTTATGCGTACAACAGATCCGTACCATGAAAGACAGGTACAGAAGATTTTTAAGAAATTTTATGAGCAGGGCGACATTTATAAAGGAAAGTATGAAGGCATGTATTGTCAGGAATGTGAAGCTTTCTATACTAAGAGCCAGTTAAGTGAAGATGGCAAATGTCCTGTATGTGGTCATGATGTAAAACCAATGACAGAAGAAGCATACTTCTTTAAGATGAGCAAGTATGCAGATAAACTGATCAAGTATATTGAAGATCATCCTGAATTCATTCAGCCTGAAAGCAGAAAGAATGAAATGATCAACAACTTCTTAAAACCAGGTCTTCAGGATCTGTGTGTTTCCAGAACAAGTTTCTCCTGGGGCATTCCTGTAGATTTTGATCCTAAACATGTTGTATATGTATGGATTGATGCATTAACCAACTATATTACAGGTCTTGGATATGATTGTGATGGCAACCATGATGAACTGTATAAGAAATACTGGCCTGCGGATCTGCACCTGATTGGTAAGGATATTATCCGTTTCCATACTATCTACTGGCCAATTATGCTGATGGCACTGGGTGAACCATTACCTAAACAGGTATTTGGACATCCATGGTTACTGACAGGGGACTCCAAGATGAGTAAATCTGCAGGTAATGTTATCTATGCAGATGATCTTGTGTCCTTATTCGGTGTGGATGCTGTAAGATTCATCATGTTACATGAAATGCCATTTGCCCAGGATGGTCATGTGACATATGAACTCATGGTAGAAAGAATCAATACAGATTTAGCTAACAATTTGGGTAATCTGGTTAACCGTACATTATCCATGCAGAATAAATATTTTGCAGGTCTTGTACAGAATCCTGGTGTCAATGAACCTGTGGATGAAGATCTGAAGAGTGTTGTTATGAACACTGTTAAACAGATTGATGAAAAGATGGATGAACTCAGAGTTGCTGATTCTCTGGATCTGATTCTTGATCTGTTCAAGAGATGTAATAAATATGTCGATGAAACTATGCCTTGGGCTCTTGCCAAGGATCCTGAAAAGACAGGAAGATTAGCTACAGTTCTGTATAACTTACTGGAATCTGTACGTATCGGAGGTATCTTATTAAGACCTTATCTTCCTGAAACAAGTGAAAAGATTCTGTCTTCTTTAAATACTCAGAAGACAAGCTATGACGATGTACATAGTTTTGGATTACTGGAAACAGAAATGAATATCACAGATTCTCCAAGTATCCTTTTTGCAAGACTGAATGAAAAAGAAGTTGCTGAAAAGGTGGCTGTGATTCAGGAAAGAATTCAGGCTGAAAGAAAAGTAGAGAAGGAAAAAGAAGTGCCTAAGTGTACAATCGAAGATTTCTCCAAGCTGGATCTCAGAGTAGGTAAAGTACTTTCCTGTGAAAGACATCCTGATGCTGACAAACTGTTTGTTCTGAAAGTGGATATTGGTGAAGAAAAACCAAGACAGATTGTGTCCGGTCTTGCAGGATCTTATACACCGGGTCAGATGATGGGTAAATATATCGTTGTGATTGCCAACTTACAGCCTGTAAAACTACGTGGAGTAGAAAGCTGCGGTATGTTGCTGGCAGGTAAGAATGATAAAGAGGTGGCAGTTGTAGAAGTGAACGGACTGCAGCCTGGAACAAAAATTTCTTAAGGAATACAAATAAAACACCTGTGTCAATAGGCACAGGTGTTTTTAAAACAGAAGATATCGAAGAGTAAATTGTTTATTTTGCATGTATTGTTTCTCTTAAAGAATGAAAGACATCCTCATGGGATAATCGTTTATTGGATTCTGATGCCTGGCAATCTGCTTCATCTAATTTTAATTCTACTTTATCTGTTAAATCTGAGTATTCTTGAAGACTCAATACGACCATGGTGCCATATCCGTTTTTGGTTAAATATACAGGGTGTCCTTCGTTAACGGTGTTTTCAATTTCCTTGAATTTGTTTCTTAAATCAGAGACAGGTCTTATTTGAATCATAGTATAAGTCCTCCTTTTATATCTAAACTTTATCAGGAAAAACGCAAAATATACCAGCTTTACTTGTATGAACAGGAAAAAGATACATGCGCATGGAACTCTTGAGAGGGTAACCCGTGTTTTTCAATTGTCATTTTTTTATGTAACCTTGTATACTAGAGTCATGCAGACATATGCCATGGTTGTAAGACCGGATGAAAATTCAAATCAGGTTGCTTCAAGAATCAAAGATGTCTTAAGTAATCACGGATATACAGAAGATAACAGAAATGGAGAAACTGTCTTTGTCATAGGTGGAGATGGTACCTTTATTTATGCCGTGCATCAATATATGGGCAGGCTGGATAAAGTGAAATTCTACGGAATACATACAGGTACTTTAGGGTTTTATACTGACTTTACAGAAAATGAAGTGGAAGAGTTTCTGGAGGCGTTTCTTACAGGAAAGTGTCACGATATAGAATATCCTTTATTATCCGCAACCATTGATGGTAAAAAGTACTATGGACTGAATGAGATTCGTATTGAAAATGCCGCAAGAACACAGGTGATGGAAATCTTTGTGAATGATAAAAAACTTGAAGATTTCAGAGGTACAGGTATCTGTGTATGTACTCAGCTTGGATCTACGGCGTATAATCGTTCATTGGGTGGGGCAGTGATTCAGGAAGGTCTTCCGTTTATTGAAATGACAGAGATTTCCGGAATTCATCATATAAAATACAGATCTTTAGGGGCACCAATTATATTGCGTCAGGATACCTGTCTGACATTTAAAAGTGACAGTTTTCAGGGTGCTTTATTGGGTGTGGACAGCGATGTATATCCTCTGGATGATTGTACATCTATCTGTATTCATACCTCTGTATCCAAAAAAGTACATATGTTAAGAGGAAGACAAGTGAGCTATTTTGATCGCTTGAAGAGTTTGTTCTAAAGAGGTGGTTTCATGAGACTTTGGCATTCATTTTATGAAATAGTTAAATTACCAATAGGTGTTCTGGTTTTTGGATTCTTATTGCTGGGGATTGGAAATATCACCAATCCTGCTTTTACAGCATTATATTTCATTGACCAGCCTGTTGTGGAATCTATAGTACATTTATTTGAAAGAACTGGTGCATTTATTGTTATCAACTTTCCTCTGATATTCTTATTGAGAATTGTCAGCAGAAAGAACGGCTCTGCTACAACGGTTATTTCCGCATTGACTGGATATGCTGCTTTCCAGTGTGGCACCATGGTTGTCAGTAACGGTTCTATGCCATCCAATGTATATTCCTCTATTCTTGGAATATCCATGAGTAAAACAGTACCTTTCTCTGTTCAGAGTACTACTGTGTATCCTGTACAGACAGGTATGATTGCAATGATGATTGTGGCGGCTATTACACTGTTCCAGTTTCAAAGAAGCAAAAAAAGAAGTGCCTACAGTTTCTTCGGGTTTATCTCTTCTCCATGCATGGCAGTAATCATGACCACTGTCTTCAGTGCTCTTGCAGGTGCTGCTACAGGGTTTATCTGGCCTCTTATATATGCTTTGATTAATAAGGTCATTACGTTTATCGCTGCTGATACAAGTAATCCTGTCAATCTGGCTTTATATGGTGTTACAGATAAGATTCTTGGATTGCTGAATCTTGGTGGTGTATTCCGTTCTAACTTCTGGTACACATTAAGTGGTGGTACATGGGTGAACAGTGTATCTGGTACCAGTGTTGCAGGAGATGCCAATATCTGGACTGCACAGTTGGCGTCAGGTGCCAATATGGGGATTGCAGGAAGATTCTTTACACCGTATTATCTTGTGAATCTGTTTATTGTGCCAGGAATGCTGGCAGGGGTATACAGTTTACAGACAGATAAACTGGAACGCAGAAGAAGTACCTTACTGTTTATACTGTTGTGGCTGATTTCTTTGTTATCCGGTATTTCTTTACCGATGGAATTTGTGATGCTGGTAATGTGTCCGTTCTTATTTTTGATATATATCGGCAGTGTGGGATTGTTATATGCTATCTGTCACTGTTTCAGAATCTATCTTGGGTTTTACACAACAGGTACATATACTATGATTGCACTGCCTGGTACTTTACTGGAATTCTTAAGTTATTTAAGAAGCAGTGCACTGCAGTCTACTTTATTAAAGGTAGCCATCATAGGGGTGGTATCCGGAATACTGTTCTTCTTTATTGTCAGAATCTATTTTAAGTATCTGGCAGTAGATCTGTTCAATACAGGTGGTAAGGAAAGACTGTTAAAAGAAACATTGAAATCTGTTGGAGGACTGGAGAACATCAAAGCAGTATCTTCTTCTTATGATACTCTGACACTTGCTTTATATGATTCCAGTAAAATCAATATAGAAAGACTGCGTAAGATGGGTGTTTACAGAGTTCTGGAGAATAAGGCGGGATTTGCAATATCGATAGGCAACAGTGCAACTATTTTACATAAAGCGATTGATGCCAATAAGAGAAATACAATCAGAAATATTGAGGAATAAGGTCTGAAGGGAATCTTCAGACTTTTTCAATGGTAATGGTATAATAAATGAAGTTTTTGGAGGTAATCTATGCAGGAAAAATATACACCGATGATGGAACAATATCTGTCTGTTAAAGCACAATATCAGGATACGCTGTTATTCTACAGAATAGGGGATTTCTATGAATTGTTCTTTGACGATGCAAAGATTGCTTCAAGAGAACTGGATCTTGTTTTGACCGGTAAAAATGCAGGGGTAGCAGAAAAGGTACCTATGTGCGGTGTGCCTCATCATGCGGCAAGCAGCTATGTACAAAGACTTGTACAAAGAGGGTATAAGGTGGCTATTGTGGAGCAGATGGAGGATCCTTCCAAAGCAGTGGGGATTGTAAAAAGAGATATAGTACGTATCATTACTCCTGGTACTGTGATGGACGATATTTCTGACGAGAAAAACAGTGTGTATCTGGGAGCTGCCATAGATTATGGATACGGGTATTCTGTTGCTGTTGTTGAAGCAAGTACAGGTGAAAACTTTGTAGAGGATATTGAACATAAAGATACTGTTTTTGTACAGACAATCATGAAAAACAATATTAAGGAAGTGGTTGTCAAAGAGGATTTTCCTCAAAGACTTATCAAGAGTTTAAGAGATTTACAGGTAGTTATTTCTTATTGTGAAGAAGACACAATCAAAGAAGAATATCAGGACTTATGTGAAGCTTTAAAAAAAGACTATGAAAGAAGTGCCTATGGTCTGATGCTGAATTATCTTGAGAATACACAGCGTCATATGCTGGGGCATTTAAGTGTCTGTCATGTGGAGAAGGAAGAGGAATTCTTGTACATGGATTATGACACAAGAAGAAATCTGGAGTTAACTTCCAGTCTTCATGAAAACGGAAAAGCCATTACTTTGTGGTCTTTTCTGGATAAATGTCAAAGTGCCATGGGGTCCAGATTATTGCGAAAATGGATAGAAAAACCTCTGGTATCTCAGAAGAAGATTGAAGAAAGATATGCAAGGGTGGATTGTCTGATTCAAAACTTCATGCAAAGACAAAGACTGCAGGATGCTTTGAAAGCAGTGTATGACCTGCAAAGATTAGTCGCAAGATGTGCCATGAATACTGCAAATCCTGTAGATCTTGTACGACTGACAAGAACTTTGGAAGTAGTACCTGAAATCTTTTCATGTATTACCTGTGATTGTTTTGAGGCATTTCAGAATACAGATACTTTACAGTCTTTATATGCAAAGCTGAAAGATGCATTTGTGGAAACGCCGCCAAATGTGTTAACTAACGGTGGTATTTTCAAAGATGGGTATAATGCCATGCTGGATGAAGCACGCGCCATTCAAAGAAGCGGTAAAGATTTTATTGCCACTCTGGAAGCAAGTGAAAGAGAACGTACAGGCATTAAGACATTGAAAGTCGGCTATAATAAAGTTTTTGGCTATTATATAGAAATTTCCAAGGCAGCTGCTCAGCAGGTAAAAGAAGAATGGTGCTATGTACGTAAACAGACCCTGACAAATAATGAAAGATTCATTTCTCCGGAACTGAAGGAAAAAGAAGAAGCTATCTTACATGCTGAGGAAAATGCCATCCGTCTGGAAAAGGAATTATATGCACAGGTACTGGAAGATATCCGTGGATATCTGCCTAAATTGCAGAAACTTGCCAATGTGCTGGCACAGATTGATGTGTATCAGGCACTGGCTGAGATTTCCAGCAGAAATGGTTATGTACGACCTGTCTTTACAGAAGATGAATTAAGTATTACAGGTGGAAGACATCCAATACTGGATGAAATTATGAAAGATAAAAGATATGTGGCAAATGATGTACACATGGATTCTTCCACTACGATTTTACTGATTACCGGTCCTAACATGGGTGGTAAATCTACCTATATGAGACAGACTGCATTGATTGTGATCCTTGCACAGATGGGATGTTATGTGCCATGCAAGGAATGCAGAATGCCTTTGTTCGATAAGATCTTTACACGTATTGGTGCCAGTGATGATATTTTGTCCGGACAGTCTACTTTTATGGTGGAAATGTCTGAGGCAAACAGAGCTCTTCAACAGGCAACTTCCAGATCTCTGGTGTTATTTGATGAGATAGGAAGAGGTACAAGTACATATGATGGTATGGCACTGGCACAGTCCATGATGGAATATCTTGCAAGCTGTGTACATGCCAAGACAATGTTTTCTACACACTATCATGAACTGACTTCTCTTGTGGACAGTATGGGTGTTGTAAAGAATGTACATGTTGTGGTCAAAGAAGATGACGATAAAGTCACTTTCCTATATCGTATTAAAGAGGGTGCTGCAGGTCATTCCTATGGTATCAATGTAGCACGTCTTGCCGGACTTCCGGAATCTGTATTATCCCGTGCAAAGGAAGTACAGAAGGAGCTGGAGTCCAAGAAAAGAGTTGTACAGCAGAGTTATCAGCTGATTGAAATGAAGAAGGAAGATCCTGTAGCGGATAAGGTATTATCCGAGTTAAGAGAAGTGAATGTGGATGATCTTTCTCCTCGTCAGGCATGGACGATGCTGTCAGATCTTATAGATGAGGTTAAGAAAAAATGAAAAATGATACATTAATCATAAAGGGTGCAAAAGAAAATAATCTCAAGAACATTTCCCTGGAAATACCTAAAAACAAACTGGTAGTCATGACAGGATTATCCGGTTCCGGAAAGACTTCTCTTGCCTTTGATACAATCTATGCAGAAGGACAAAGAAGATATGTCGAATCTTTATCTGCCTATGCAAGACAGTTTCTTGGTGGGGTGGAAAAACCAGATGTGGAGATGATTGAAGGGTTATCTCCTGCTATTTCCATTGACCAGAAAACTACAAGTAATAACCCGAGATCTACCGTGGGTACTGTAACGGAAATCTATGATTATTTACGATTACTGTATGCAAGATGCGGTGTACCGTATTGTCCAAATCACAATATTCCTATTACCGGACAGACAGTTCAGGAAATGGTGGATACAGTGATGGCTCTGGAGGAAAAGACAAGGCTTACTGTTCTTGCGCCTATTGTTAAAGATAAAAAAGGAACTTTTAAAGATACTTTTGCCAGATTGTTAAAAGAAGGATATCTCAGAGCCAGAGTAGATGGCAATATGGTCATGCTGGAAGAGGATATCGAACTGGAAAAGAATAAAAGACATAAAGTAGATGTCGTTGTAGACAGAATTATCTTACAGGCAGGATCCAGAAGCAGAATCTACGATTCTCTGGAAACAGCCATTCAGCTTGCGGATGGAAATGCAGTGGTGCTTGAAGGAGATAAGGAGATGTTATTCTCCAGTAATTATGCTTGTCCTGTATGTGGGTTTTCTGTACCGCATCTTGAACCAAGATTATTCTCTTTTAATGCACCTATAGGGGCATGTGACTTATGTCATGGTCTTGGTATTGTAGAAGAAGTAGATGTGGACAATCTGATTCCTGATCCTTCTTTATCTATCATGGAAGGTGGTATCCGGTATTATAAGAATACGGCTGGTACAGATAACCTGGAATGGTCCAGATTTGAAATCTTGTGTAAAGCGTACAAGATTCCTCTGGATAAACCGATTTCCACTTTTACCAAAGCACAGATGCAGATTATTCTGCATGGGTCAGATAAACCAATTAAATATACTCTGGAATCTTCCGGTGGTATCAAGATGGAAAAGAATGATTTCATTGAAGGTATCAAGGATCTGATTGAAAGAAGATATGTGCAGACAACATCCACATGGAATAAAGAATATTATCATTCGTATATGATTGAATCTCAGTGCCCTAAATGTCATGGGCAAAGACTGAATCCCCAGGCATTAAGTGTCAAAGTAGGAGATAAGAATATTGCAGAATTTACAGCATTATCTGTTGTGAAGGCACTGGAATGGGTAGATGCTTTACAGCTGGATGCAGAAAAGAAGAAGATAGCGGAACTGGTATTGAAAGAGATTCGTTCCCGTTTATCCTTCTTAAAGAATGTAGGTCTGGAATATCTGACACTGGACAGACTGGCAGGTACACTGAGTGGTGGTGAAGCACAGCGTATTCGTCTTGCTACACAGATTGGTTCTCAGTTATCCGGAGTATTGTATGTCATGGATGAACCTAGTATTGGTTTACATCAAAGAGATAACAGCAAGCTGATTGCGACTATGAAGAATATGCGTGATTTAGGCAACTCTTTGATTGTGGTGGAACATGATGAAGAAACCATGATGGCAGCAGACTGGATCGTAGATATCGGTCCGGGTGCCGGAGTGCATGGCGGACAGGTGATGGCCAATGGTACTCCGCAACAGATTATGGATACCCCGCAATCCATTACAGGACAGTATTTATCAGGTAAAAAGATCATTCCTTTACCCGAAAAAAGAAGAAAAGGGAATGGCAAATATATTGAAATCAGAGGTGTTGCTGAACATAACCTGAAAAAGATCAATGTCAAGATTCCTTTAGGTAAATTAGTGGTGGTAACAGGTGTATCAGGATCTGGTAAATCTACATTGGTCAATGATGTATTTATGAAAGCTGTTCTTGCCAACCTTGGAAGACAGAAGGTAAAACCAGGTAAGTTTACTTCTATCAAGGGACTGGAGAATATAGATAAGCTTGTACAGATAGATCAGGATCCTATCGGAAGAACACCAAGATCCAACCCGGCAACATATACAGGTGTTTTTGATGATATCCGTGATATCTTTGCCAATACCTCTGAGGCAAAACTAAGAGGATATGATAAGGGAAGATTTTCCTTCAATGTCAAAGGTGGAAGATGTGAAGCCTGTCAGGGGGATGGTGTGAAAGTCATCCGCATGAACTTCCTGCCGGATGTGTATGTGCCTTGTGAAGTGTGTCATGGAAAGAGGTACAACGATGAAACTCTGCAATGTACTTACAGAGGCAAAAACATTTATGATGTGCTGGAAATGCCGGTAGAAGAAGCTGTAACTTTCTTCATCAATCATCCGAAGATTCACAGAAAATTGCAGACTTTACAGGATGTGGGTCTTGGATATATCAAACTGGGACAGTCCAGTACTACACTCAGTGGTGGTGAAGCACAGAGAGTAAAACTGGCAACAGAATTACAGAAAGTGGCTACAGGCAAGACAGTCTATATTCTGGATGAGCCGACAACTGGATTACATACCGATGATGTTAACAGACTGATTCAGGTATTACAGAGAATTGTGGATGGAGGGGATACAGTCCTTGTCATTGAACATAATCTGGATGTCATCAAGTGTGCAGACTGGATCATAGACCTTGGCCCTGAAGGTGGAGACGGTGGAGGACAGATTATTGCCCAGGGTACACCGGAACATATTGCAGAGGTGAAAGAAAGCTGGACGGGACAGTATCTTGTCAAAGCTCTGGAATGGACAAAACAGCATCAGAAATAAGGAGTGAAAAAACTTTCCAATGTCATTAAGTTAAGGCATTGAAGCAATTGAATCTCTAAAGTGCACTGCGTATTAACTTGCGTAGTGCTTTTT